>CAYWRR010000143.1:0-6144 GCA_964460425.1 uncultured Nitrososphaera sp. | reverse complement strand
TGTGACTATTCTGCAATTACTACTGATGAATACAATATGCTTCTTGATGAATGGGGAATGGGTTATACGCAAACAAGAAAAGATACTGCATCAACAAGGAACGGAGATAAAATCATGGAATGACCTCTTTCAGATTAACGGTAAACATGCTATGTGTATGGGGGCTAAGGAATGTAAAGCCTAAAAATAAAAATAACAAAGAAAAATCCAACAATGGTTTTACTAGCCAAGAGATGACTAGGAAAGAGTCAACTCTTTTTTATCCAGCTAGAGGAAAGGGCCTTTCTTCTAGCGTGTCGGGGCCATTTTCGAATAGAAGGTCTGCACCTTTCCATTCCCACATTCTAATAGCGGTTCCCTCTGGAGAGGCTTTAACTTGATATATTGCTATCATTTTATCAAGGAATGCTAGCTGGCCAGTAGAGTTCGTGCTAAAAAATGCAACTCCAGTCGAACTTCTTGGGTCATCAGGTCTTATGCCATTTAGGTCAACAAGCATTGCGGTTGCATTTTCTTGTTGTTCTGCGCCACTACTATTATTACCACCAGCTCCTCCTTTAGTCACAAGAGTGCTTTGCCCTTCAACAAATGTAATACCATTCAATTGGAGTTTTAGTGTGAGGTTTCCTGTCTCTGTTGCATTTATAATTGCAGTAGAAGTGCCCTCTGTGGGTATTATTGTTCTATTACCTATATATGATATCTCAGTGTAGGTTTCATTGATTCGGTTAAAGCTTGTTAATCTATCTTCTCCACTTAAGAAGAGACTCCCCAAAACAGCATTAGAATTATTATTATTATTGTTGCTTGTGGTGTTTGATGCTTCTTGTTCTACTCCTGCTGTTTTAGTCACTACATCAGTAGTAGCACCTGCCGGTTGAACTAATAATGAAGCATCTGCTGCTAGAGCAATAGCGGCTAGTCCTATTATTGTCCCAGCTAAAATTAACTCTATAACACTAAGGGTCGTCATTATATCCAGAGTCTATCATATACGCATATTCCTCTTAATAGGTTTCAGCGAACTTTACCACTAATATTTTGAGTAGGTAGTAGTTTTTGCGACACTGTAAAATCTTGCCGCAGAATATGGAATCAAATAAGATATGAAAGAGCTAAAAGGAAAAGTTGCAGTAGTTACAGGGGGTTCGCAAGGTATCGGGCTGGGGATCGCAGGAGCACTAGCAAGAGCTGGAACCAACCTGGTAATATCAGGCAAAGCTATTGATTCATAAAATTCTGCTTTTCAGATTTGCTGGGAGGTAATACTCCAGTCTATGTAATATATCCACAATCATTCCCTCTGTGTAACTTAAAAATCATCTGTTTTATCTCTTATTGCATTTTGTTAGTACACATGGAAGCGTATTTCAGATGTTGACGGTTATGATGGTAAAGAAAAAGCCAGCCGTATGTTAATATGGGATTTGAACCAAATTTGACATGATTTTTGGTCCCACCCTATGTGCGTGGGAAGAATAGTAGATTTGGGGTAACTAAAATTGGGCTGATGCAACAGTTGATAATTACCTTGGTATTCCACTGTCCGGAAGCTTAGATCCAGATTAGGACTACTAGTACAGAATAAATCTTAATCTGAGCTGTACTGCTGGAAGGGACTACCAGACTGGGTGATCTTAACTTTTTGGTTTGTAGCCTTCGAACCCAAGTAGTTTTCTAGGTTTGAATTCTCACCCATTTATTTATTTAATGCCAGGCCATGAATCGTAGGTAGATATAGATACATTGAAGTTCACACCTTCATGTATATTCGCACTTTCTTAGTAAATGAACGCGTGTTTATGTGTTTGACATCTTCTAGGTCCGACTGAAAAAGGTTATATGCATTGCCCTGTCTAGCGATACCGAATAGCACGAAAAAAAATTCATGGCTCACGATAGTACTATTAGTTTTGGCTATCGCAGGCCTAGCAATTGTTGGTAGTCTCAGTAGTATTATACATCTACTACAAGTCTCAGCAAAACTCCCCTCGGTAGAGGAACAGAACAAAGCATTAGTAATTGCATTCTTCAACGATGTATATGATAACCGTAATGTTAGTGCGATAGATAGATACCTAGCAGATAACTTCTCATCAGCTATTAGTAAAGGGGACAAACAATCGTATGAAAATATTATCGATGCTGTACATAACTCCTTTCCTGATCTAACACGTTCTCTTGACCATATAATTGCTGAGGGAGATATGGTAGTAACCTTCAATAGTTGGAATGGTACTTTTAGCGGAGAAGATTTTTTTGGTATTCCAGTAAACGGCAATGCGTTTACAGCTACGACTGCAGATTTATTCCGCATATACGACGGCCAAATTGTACAACAGTGGCTAATAGGAGATTATTCGAACTTCACACAAGCAGTACCAATTCGATTAATATAGTTTTCTTAGATTACTCAATCATGATGAACATATAGCGTGAATATTAAGTTCCTTGTCTATCCTATTATTGATTAGCGAAGTCAGTTCAAGCGTAATCTGTTAAAAAATGGGGTTAGGTCACTCGCGTTATACTGGTATTATGGGCATTGTTCTTGTTCGCTTTCAATAGAGGCATTCTCTGCAGTAGTTGTGTACGTTAAACTATTCGTAGCTATATCATAGACAGGATCGAATGACTCTATAATAGCCGTTTCCAGTTGACCTGTCTGAGTATTTTCTACAATTAATGCATCATTTGGCGCATCTACTGAAAAACTTATTAGAATTCACCACTCACCACGAGTTCCCTCCGTCCAATGTGACCACAGCATCTATCACCAGAAGAGCCTGCCCAAACTCTCTAGGTAGACCAATAGATGTTGCATTATCTGTCATAATTGTGTACGTTAAACTATTCGTAGCTATATCATAGACAGGATCGAATGACTCTATAATAGCCGTTTCCAGTTGACCTGTCTGAGTATTTTCTACAATTAATGCATCATTTGGCGCATCTGTCGCAAAACTGTTAACACCTGTACTCCAGTTCCCAATGAAATCAGATGTACTGGCTGATTCTACAATCCTCTCTGGTCTATCTGAGAACATAATGGTTTTATTTGATACATTATTCAATTCAAGAGTATAAGCAGTTGCATTGATTTGAGATAGTGAACCTGACTGTGCATTTTGAATGCTCAAGAACTCTACATCGGTTGTGTTTCCGGTAGCAGGTGCCATAGTGCCCCACCCCACCGATGCTAGCGCATTATCAGCAGATATCGACGCTACGAGTGCGGCAGAGGCCATCACAGATATCCACAGTATTTTTGAACTAAACATTGCTGAAGAGTATCGCATAAGTGCCAATTTATGTTTGTCGTTTGAGAGAGCAGTATTTTGTGCATGACATGTTATAATATATTCTATATAATCTGCTCTTGTTTGTGTACAAATTAGCACCTCTTGTCAATCCTATCTAGATAATCTATTATTTCATTTGAGTCGGTACTCCCCGATTTGTGAGAATTATCATAACAGGACGTTGCAAGTCGGATGCTAGGCTGGTCCAAGGACTCAGTTGGGCCAGTAGGATTTGAACCATATTTGACATGATTTTAGGTCCCTCTATTATTACATCTAAGGATACGCTTTGAATTTCCTAATCTGGAGGAGTTAATTCAGACATCTCTCTTGCTGGTGATACAAGCCATTCAAACATATCCTGTAGGACATACTCTTCTATTGGACCAGGTGAGAGTACCCATTCGTTGGTAGGAGAAAAGAGATGCCCAAGGCCTGGATATGTAATTATCAGATGATCAGGATGGTTTACTTCTGTTAATCTTTGTTGTAAAAGTAGTCCTTGTTCAATTGGAGTTTGACTATCGTTTTCTCCTTGCAGAATAAGAACACTAGTACTTGAAGAAACATTACCTATCATGCCTAAGGTATTATTTAAGGCAGAGTGTGATTGAACCCATATAGGACACCCAGTAATTTTTAGGCATTTAGGACCATCTCCTTGATCGAACCAACCATCATATGTGGCTAAAAGTGCAGGCTTGAGTTCATGTTCTATACTTATAAAGTCGTCAATTGTAGTATTTTGGTCCAACAGAGGATGAATCGTCTGATTGCGATCGGCATTGAGTTTTGATTGGTTAGAAAGAAGAGTAGTAATATTGCCACCCACCAATTGTTGGAAAATAGGATCCCCCAACGCCTCCTTTATCGATAGCTGGCCTTGATGGCTGGTATCTAGTATTTTTTCGGCATATAGAAGAGGATTCTGAACAACTTGGGAATATAAGATATCGTGGATAAGATTCTGGGCTACCGACCCCATCAATACTATCTTTTGGATTTTATCCGGGTTTTCAACAGCGATTCTTGGGGCTATCATGGTGCCCTCACTGTGTCCAATTATTGTTGCTTGCTTTGTTGCATTTACTTCAGGCTGCTCTAATAGCACTGACAGCGCCTTTTCTGCATCTTGTTTCAGATCGTTGAATGTAAGATTCCCCCATACATTGTTATCCAATATTGTTAAATTGGAGGTAACTCCTCTCTTATCATATCTTAATACAACGAATCCTCTCTCGGACAGATACTCAGCTATTTCAAAATATGTTTGAGCTGCTGGGTATATCTTTGATCCTGTTGCATTTTCAACTTGGATGAGTCCAACTGTACCGTTTAAATCAATAGCACCAGAACCAGGAATAAGAAGAACTCCTGGAAAAGGTCCTTCACCTATTGCGGGGATGGTTAGTTGAGCGTTTGTCATTAGTCCGTTACCTAAATCTATTACCATGTCTCGATATTTTGTTGTTTCAAGGCTGGTTTGAGCTAGAATTGTTAAATTATTACCAGACGACAGGAATGGTATAGAATAAAGAAAAAGAAATGCTGTGAATAATACAAGCATTTCTTTCAATACGCTTATGTAAAGATGTAGACCTTATAAAAATTAAACACAGGTAAACTACTAGCAGCCTTCTGGTTACTTTGGCCTATGTCAGAAGGTTCTCAGCCATGGCTTGGCTATGGAGGCCTCACATATTACATGCTTCAAGACGGCCAAGAAAATAACGTTGATGCTAAAGTACTGGTAGTTGTTGTTAGCTTCTCCGGCGGAGAAAAAGAACCTGAACTGAGATTTCTATAGGGCCGGTGGGATTTGAACCTTGCTGGTAAGTGGGATCAGTTACTTATCATCCATAAAATTCCTTCGAGGGATTGAGTGCACTAAGGTTCTGCGTGAGAGTAATGATATAAAATATGACACACTTGATTCTGATAACAATCTGGTAATATCGATCTTACAAGGACTCCTGTTTTTCTTCTGGGGGTTTTATTCAAATCCAATTAAGTCTAGGTAAATGGCGAGAATAACACTCAGAAATCCATATGCAGATGACCTTACCAACTTGGCAGTCAACAATAGTCTACCTTCACAGGAATATCATGTTATGTTATTAACTATTACTCGTGACGAGATAAAAGGCTAAGAAAAAATCTAACTACTGCGGGGGATCCAATCGATGAGGCCCAATCTATTGAGTCGCCTATAGTGTGATGTAGAAACTGTTCTAGGAGATTTCAGATTTGATAGAACTGTCTATGAAAATAATAAAAATATGTCGAGGAAATGGAAGTGGTTAGAAGAGTAATAGGAGATTTACAGACTGTTAACTGGAGCCTGGTATTATTACTGCTATTACTGCTAATTTGCTCCTGTTGTATTGACTGTCTATGCATGAGGCTTAACAATCAGACTAAAAATGAAATATTAAAAAGGTGCGCTAGATGGTATATAGATAACAATTTAACATTAACATACTAACATAATCTAAGATTGATCGTAATGGTTTGTGGTTCAATAGGATATGGCGGTATTGTCGATATAATAAAGTTGTACACTTTCTTGAAGAGCAGTGGCTTTTCAACAGTTGATCACATAGTACTTAAGCAAATGAATTACTCTAACATCAAAGACTTTAGAGAAAAACAAGACTTGGCACACAAAATAGTCAGCCATGACCTGGAGTATATTGAGAAGTCTGATGTTATAGTTGTTATAGCAAATAGTCCTAGTTATGGTGCAGCTATAGAAATGTTTGTGGCAAAGAATTCTGGCAAGAAGGTCATATTGCTCGCCAAAGAACCAATTCCGACTCCATGGCCAGTAAACTTTTGTGAT
>CAYWRR010000142.1:0-6151 GCA_964460425.1 uncultured Nitrososphaera sp. | reverse complement strand
GAAAAATTGCGCTAACCTTCGGAAGATATTTGCTATAATGGATGATTTTGTATTGAAATCGTTGATACACTCTAATAGAAAGCACAGTTATTCCTATTAATGCTGCAGATACTGACAGTGCATAGGCAATCATTATCGTTAGTGGTTCGATAGTCCGACTTGCCGCAATCGCAAGAAGAACAAATTCTTCTTCGTGCGCAAACCCTAATACAAATGCAAAAATGGCTATGTTCTTCAGAGACTGCGTGGACCTCTCTTTATGTATATGGATATGTGAATGATATCCTAGACCTTTATGCCAGTGTATATGTTCATGGTCTGTTCGGGATATTTCCGGTGTTTTATCCTTATCCTTATCCTTATCGTAGTCATCATGAAGGTGTCCATGCTGGGTTTGAACAAAATCTTCTCCTTTTTCTTTCCAAAAGAAATATGCTAGCACTCCTAATGCAATAGCAGCCCCATATCTAAGGTATATTTGAGGGATTTGTGCCGCAAATATGTCAACTAGAAAAATATATGCGATTACAACAACAATTGAAGATACGAAATGTGCGGCGGCTATTATTGACGAACTAACAATACTATTAATCAAAGGATCCTTGCTGCGTATTGAATAAATCATAGCTACAGGCCAACCATGTGAAGGGTTTACACCATGGGAAAGACCAAATCCTACGATGCCCAATAATGCAGCAACGGACACAGATAACAGCTAAGTTACACTGTTATAATATGTAATTCTTTATGTTGGTCATTGTTGGTGTTGTGTAAACTTTTTCGATACTAGCGTAGGTCAGACACCGAGATCTGGCTTTGGATACTTAAAAAGATAAGCTATAACAATAACGACAACTACGTTCTTATTATTCTGAACAAGGTAAGGCAGACCATCGTGTAGTCGCGCTAGATCATCCTGACGGAGTTTTGTCAGTTTTACCGTTGGTAGCATATAAAGATTAAGTTTGGGGGGTTATAGTCAATGTGACTATATAAGCTATAACTTTGGTTCCCACAGTTACTATAGCCACGTAATCGACGATATAGATTAACATATCGTAAGTAAGAATTATACCTAAAACATCAATACAACAAGGTTATAAATAATAACTGTATCTATATTCTATATGCAGCTAGACATCCCGAGATACACAGAGCGGTTCGGAGCTATAAGCTTGCACGGAATTCAGCGAGTTTATGAACTAGATTCGGGATTTAATAGTGGTGGGCTTACATCAGAATCTATCAGACGAGTGGGTAATGACGAGATATCAGAGGTTGAGCGGAAGATGGCTATTGTTATCCCGGTCAAAGGAGAACGCTTGAAACTACTCGAAGGAGTATTAAGTGGTATACCACATGATTGCCTAACAATCATTGTTTCTAACAGCCCTAGGCAACCCGTAGATAGATACAAGCTGGAAAAAGAGGAGTTGGAGCAGTTCAATCGATTTGTAGGTAGAAATGTGCTGATATTGCATCAAAAAGATCCAGGTTTGTGTGCCGCATTAAGAAATATCAATTATAATAGTCTCTTTGGTCCTGATGATGCAATACGGAATGGGAAGGCAGAAGGAATGGTAATAGGGATGTTACTTGCAAAGGCAGCCGGCAAAGAGTACGTAGGGTTTATCGATTCTGACAATTACGTACCCGGGGCTGTTAACGAATATGTAAAAATATTTGCCTCTGGAATTTCAATGTCCAATACGCCTTATACGATGGTCCGTGTATCATGGGTTTCGAAACCAAAAGTATCAGAAAGTGGTGTTTATTTCTCAAAATGGGGCAGAGTGTCAGAGATAACAAATCAATATCTTAACTCTTTAATATCTTACTATACTGGATTTGAAACTGAAATTATGCGCACGGGCAACTCAGGGGAGCACTGCATGTCAATGAAATTAGCAGAGCTTTTGACTTACTCGTCTGGATATTCTGTAGAACCGTATGAGATCGTTAATATATTAGAAGAATTTGGCGGAATTGTTCCTACTGAATATCAGGATGCAATGGACAAGGGAGTGGAAGTAATGCAGATTGAAACACGCAATCCTCACTTTCATGAAGAAAAGGGGGATGAACACTTGAAAGAGATGTTCAATGGCTCACTTGGTTGTATTTATAATAGCAAAATTTGCCATCCGAAACTCCGTGAAAAAATTGTTGAGGACCTCCGCTCTAGAGATATGTTAGCTGAAGGTGAAGAACCACGTACAATACAGAAAATTCATCCTTTTAAGGACGCAGATATCCGTCAATTCGCAAAGATCTTGTATGATGAGGCAACAACCTTTGCTCATTCTATATAAGAAAAGGGTCCATAAGCAGGAAATGCTTCTAATAAATTTGAAAATTTAATTATAAACGCTTTTAAGTCATTGAATACACCCATATTGTGGATTTGAAGTCGGGGCGGTATACAATATAGCACTTCTCGCTCTTCGAATTCGGAGTTAATATATATAATGTGTGGAATAGGAGGTATTTTAAGTAAAAAGGATGAAAATATTGTGCCACTTGTTGGTGCAATGCTTTCCTGTATGATAAACCGTGGTCCAGACGGAGCAGGAATAACTGCTGACGAGCGTAGTATACAATCAGATTCATTTTCGAACCTGAAATATCAGAAGCTTTCCGGTAGTAGTGCTTTGGGACATGTCCGACTTGCAATAGTAGGCGGTACTTGTGGACAACAGCCATTTCACAGCTGTGATGGAAAGCTCACCGTAGAACACAACGGTGAGATTTACAACTATAAAACTATTCGAAAGCGGTTAATGAAATACCACAAGTTTGTCACTAAGACAGATAGCGAAGTCATTGTTCATCTAATAGAGGATTATTTTCTAAAGAAGAATAATTTACTATCAGCAATAAAGATGGCTGTTGCAGAGCTTGATGGCGTATACGCCTTTGTGGTTAAGGAAGAAGAATCAGGCACTCTTGCTCTTGTTAGAGATAAAATGGGTGTGAGGCAGATTTATTATGGCGAGAATGATAGATTCATTGCATTTGCATCCGAACGAAAAGCTCTCTGGAGAATCGGAATAAATGAACCCACGAAGAGAGTACTGCCCTGCTATGCTGTCATTATACCACCAGATGGTTCTTTTCAGGAAATCAAGGTGGCGAATCTGCCCGTACAGTCCACCAAAATAGTCTACAAGACGATAAGTTCAGCGGTTTGTGTGTATGAAAAAGCATTATTAGCATCGATGAAAAAGCGAACACAGGATTTCAAAAAAGTTGGCATAATCTTCTCCGGTGGGATAGATAGTGTAATTATTGCATGGCTTGCAAAGAAAATGGTGCCTGAGGTTATCTGCTATACTGGAGGAATTCGTGGGTCAAATGATATTGTATATGCCAGACAAATAGCGAAGAAACTTAATCTTAAACTAAGGGTTAATGAGCTTAGCCAAGACGAAGTCGAGGAGATGATTCCTGAAGTTATTAACACAATAGAAGATACGAATGCAGGACAGGTAGAAGTTGCAATTCCAGTCTATGCCGCGGTAAAACTTGCACATGAAGATGGAGTTAATGTCATGTTTAGCGGACAGGGCGCAGACGAGCTATTTGGTGGTTATCCATGGTATGCAAGAGTGGTGGAAGAAGAAGGATATCAAAAATTGCGAGACCACATGACCCAAGACATACTTTTGCTATTTAAAGAAACTCTTGAGAGAGAGGATAAAATTACTATGGCCCATAGCATAGAGATGCGAGAGCCCTTTCTCGATATGAAAGTAATTGAGTGTTCAATGGGTATGGACTTGAAGTTAAATGTAAAAGGTGCAACGGATACCATTGGTAAACATATTCACAGAAAGCTTGCCCAGAGACTGGGTATTCCTAAGAATATTGCATATCGTATAAAGGAAGCTGCTCAGCACGGATCGGGTATGCATGATATATTAGATACAATAGCAAGAAATCATGGGTTTGATGAATCTACAATCTCTAAGAATTATCTAGATGTTCTTCAATCACGTGAAAAAATGGGTAGCTCTCAGAGGTATGGCTATCTTTTTGAGAACGAAAAAATGTGGATTGCAGAACCTCATGTTCAAATGTATCTAGATAGCATTTCAAAAACCCTGCCGACCTTTGAACAAAACCTGTTGGCTAACTCTAAAAAGAGATAAGAATTACAGATAGAATTTATGTTGCTATATACAATTAACATGCTGAAGATAATCTTTTCATTCTATGGATTATGAGTAGTGGGGTAACTATTAGGACCGGAATCGTGATTGCAATAAATAGTGTCTGAAATAGGGCAAGAAATGCAATAGTCGTTCCGGCACTGAACCCTACCAGTGTAGAAAATATGCTGCCTGCACAGGTAGGACAACCTACAAATAATCCTCCTGTAAAGCCTACACTTTGAAACAGTGAGGCTTTATTCTTTGACATTCTAGTTAATCTATAAGCATAGATGCTCAATGCGACGTTAAAACCAACCAACGCTGAGACAGTGACAGCTAGAATAATATTAATCGGTATCAAAAGGACCAAAAAGTGATCGGTAATGTATGCAGTTAACATGGGAACATATCCGGGAATATTACAGCAGGGGGTAATGCTAACCGAAGGAATCGTTATTCCTTGGTCACTTAATGAAATATCGTAATTATAAACAAAAATCTGGGACAAAAAACCAAAAATAATTCCATATCCTATTGATGTTAATACCATGATCTTCACATATTTACTATCTGAAAATACGATAGCAACGTAGTGTAACTTACTGTTGGTATTGGTAACTCTATGACGCTCCGCCTTGAAGATCCTGTATATTCCATATCCTATAGCGGCAAGTGATGCAAAGGTAATGGCAATGATAGCGTATGCAAGGTTTACGAGTTCCTGTACGATTATTGTATTTTGTTCAGGAGAAGCCAAGCGTGAGTAAATCATAAAAGCTAGAATAAGCGAAGACAGACCAATAAAGGCTATTCTAAAACCACTGTTTCGCATAGCCGTGAATTCTTTCATGGAATTCATATTGTTCTATTATGCATTAGTCAATACGATGCTGAAATTAAATTTACCGCTTCATAAAGTGGGACTGCTGTATAAAGAATTAGCTTTCTAAAGGAATTAGATTAAAGGAAGGCGATTAAATGGATAAAATCCCATCGCTTTCTACATTGTAGCAGGCCTCGCCTCACTTCAAAGTGTAAGCCTTAATTCCTAGCAATGCATATACTTAGAGTAGCATGTCTAGTAGCTCCGATGAAGATGGTGAAGATTATGTCCTAGCGAAAATAGGCTATGTCGGTTTTGCCGATCAATTTGGCTTAGAGGGCATAGTTATCCTAAAAACACTTGAAGGTAAGGAATTTCCTATGCGTGCTTTTTCCGGAGAGGTTGCTAGACATATCTCAAGGTTTCAAGGTGGAGATAAAAATACCATACCTACGATATACAATTTAGTTGAAGAGATAGCAGTTACCCAAGATCTTCTTCTTATAGAAGTAAAAGTATACCAAAGTGGTTCAGTTTTACGCGCAAACTTGCATTTTAAAAGCCGAAGAGATAATTTGGTATTAAGAAATTATCGAGCATCAGATGCAATTGCCCTTGCAACCTATTATGACATACCGATCAAAGTACGAAAGAACTTATTCGAAGAAGCGATTAAACAATAGCATAAGAAATAACATATTATGTTACTACTTCTGAGATCATCCTGTAAGTTATTGCGTTCCTGACTTCCATTGCGATCCTTCTGCCTACACCCATAGTATGTCCATAGTAGTATTTAGTATATGGGCTAGTAGTTGCCATAATGGGATTACCAGGAACTCTGAGTGATACATCATATACTACCAGATCGAGATCCAGTGTGACAATCCCTTGTAATGAAATTGGTCCAATAATTCCAGGAGGATATTCCCTCTTAACCGTATCGATAAATTTGTCGCCCATTTCAAATACCTTTTCAAGCATTGATTCACGTATGCTTGCAGGTGTGTGACCAACTTCAATATTCTGAATATGTACGTCAATATCAATCTGTTCCTTTGCAGTCAACGAAGTGGTAAAGTCATGGAGATTGGTTTGCAGTCTTCTCTCAATTCCAAGAAACTCTGTCTCTTTTTTTAATGGAGAATAAAAGAAGTTGAAGTTGAAATAGGTT
>CAYWRR010000141.1:4433-6168 GCA_964460425.1 uncultured Nitrososphaera sp. | reverse complement strand
TCTATCGCATTTGGAATATTTTACCATATCATATACGATATTGATTTAGCTATCCCTTTTTCTTTGACGACAAACTTACCACTATTATTTCAGAATCTTATTAGAGGCTTGAAATGGTTACAACTATAGAAAAACTGGGGATTAACAATACAGAAATAGAGCTTAGCATCAGACCTAGCTGTATAAAAGAATATGACGTTAATTCTAGGAGCTAGGTGTATTAATGGTGTAACATTAGCTGCAGATAGAAAATTTTCTGGTATTGGTACTCGTGGAGTCCAATATTCCTTTGGCAATAAAATAACCGGCGAACTGAACGGAATATTGACAGCTTTTGCTGGCGATGTCGGCACTTTTCAATTATTTGCAATGAATATAAGAGAATATATTGATAGCACAATCAAGATCCAATTCCAAAAAAAAGAGAAGGAAACAGGTCCCAGCCTTGATCAATTAATGCTGAAAGTATCTGAAATACAAAGTAGGTTCTACAACAAATATAGAAATTATCCTTGTAAGATATTTATGGGAATATCCAGCCAGCATCTTACAAATAAAATGTCGTCGTTGTATCATTTTGAAGCAGACGGGAGGTGTTTTCCATTAACACAACCTAGAGTAATCGGTTCTGGCTCATCGTATGCCATTTATTTCTTGAAACGCTACTGGCAACCGAATCAAACAACTATGGAACAATTTGCACAATTAAGCGATTTCATTATCCGATACATAAGCAGTTCGGCCTATCTACTCGATAATGCTGTTGGATTAGACGATAATGACACTCAATATCGATATCCCCAGATTGCTTACATACCAGACAATCCAAGTGAAAATTGTTCGCTGGACGAAGCTCGCAACCAGCGACTAGATTGTCAGCCGACAATGGATGAACTTGAGGGATTTAAGCTTAATTCAGAAAACATCCTAGATACGTTATACAAGATTAAGATTCCGTGATGACGTTATAATACTGTATTTCTACATACTCCAGCTAATTCAACCTAATTAGTATCACTAATTATATTTAATCCATATTTTTCACTTGCTATTCCCACTATTCTATTAATATCAATAGTATCCATAGATGGTGGAGAAAAAGTCTCTTCGTTCTCTATAGGTATTCCTACCTCAGAAAAGAAATTTTCAAACCCTGCTGGTATTATTGTAAACAGTAATCGTCCAGTACTCTTTCCTATGTTCTTGTAGGTATGGTGAATTCCTATTTTGAGGTGCAGAAATGCTCCTGGTTTTGCCAATATGTTGTTATCTCCGTATTGAAATGAGAAATCTCCATCAATAACGTAGAAACCTTCTGTCTCTTTACTATGCGAGTGGAGAGGTGGTCCACTTCCTGGAGGAGATGATATTTCTAAGACTGCATAGTTTCCATCTGTCTCTGCTCCCTTAATTCGAAATGTGTATGTATCTCCAAGAAACCAGAATTTTTTTCCTTTTTTTTGTTCAGAATCTGATGATGATAATGTCATGCCACAAATATTCCTTACATATCATGCCAAATAACACTACTACTCAAGGCGTGATAATCAATGTAACGGCTGTTATTGTTATTAGATTAATGATTAGCTGGTGCCCCCACTTCATTTCCAAAGTCTGAAAGCGGCCAGTCTGTAGGCTTTTGCAGAATATTAGAATAACACAATTTGAACCGAAATATATAATTAATCTGGCACTTCCGCATTTATTCTTTCTACAAGATCACTTATTTCGATTG
>CAYWRR010000141.1:0-4423 GCA_964460425.1 uncultured Nitrososphaera sp. | reverse complement strand
CTTTATCAATGCTTTTAATATTAATTACCAAGCACTTATAAAGCAGGCTTTAACTTTATCATCTATCTGCTTTATTTTATCATATAGTTCGAAACCATCTATCCTTGGCATTCTAATATCTATAATTAACAAGTCATAGAATCCTGGCTTATAGGTAGATAATACTAGTTCAGAATCATTGAATGCGTCTACCTCGAATAGTTTATGTTTGCTATATTGTTCTTGTTTGTATTCTTCTAATCCTTTCTTCAAGGTGATTGTAATGTCAGGTTCATCGTCGACAAGCAGAATTTTCTTTGTTTTTACCACACCATTCTTAATCTGTGATAGCGGATGGATGTATTTATATTGTGTGCAGAGGCGCGCTTGTAGCCGCTCTTTGTGGATATTCAAGAGCTTTTCCGCTATTGTCAATCGTTATTTCTTGTACTTTGCTGGCTTTTCTCATATATGAATAGCTCAAATGACAAACTATCTGATGAACAAGCAAGATTATTTTTGTTCTCACCAAAACTTTGTTGACTAGGAGTAGTTGTTCATAGCCAATATTATTTCTTTTATATGGTATTTTCTAATCGAATTAGGAATACCAAACAAGGCCCCTGCTATGCAATGAGAATAGTTGCTTCATTACCCAAAGCTTCAGGTTGTCCTTTGGCTACATCGCCGGCAAAATAGTAGATCTCAAGCTAGGTTATAATGAAGCCCAAATACCAAGAATACCATTGCGCCCCCATAAGAACATTAATCCGGAAAATGACAGGATAAGTGGGTCCGTGATTTTTCTTCCAGTTTTTATCTAGTTTTCATAAAGCTGAAATTCCCTTCCTCATACGCATGGCCAGGGACACCTTACCATTTTCTATAGTGTCGCCAATATTTTCGATCGTAAGAAACTAGAAATTTAGTATCCTATGTGTAAAGGATAAACTTCGTGGTTTAAAAGTTTTTTCGAGTTGAGTCTATAGAATTCTGTTCTACATAGCCTCATTTATAGGATGGGATAAGCAAGGCAAACTACCCAAACCGTCGCTGGTGCTGCTGAAGTGACTGTGTTAGACATGTTCTAGTAGACTACATACAGCCTAGCGAGGACGACTTGTTGATAGATAAGAGATTTTTGGCAGCTGTAGAAGAGATATACGAAGCCTTCATAAATGATGGATTGGCAGCCCATTCGATTTCCTCCTGCCCCTGGTACATGGCCGCTGTAAGAAGAGCCCTAACAAGTCAAATCGGATGTTGAAGGGGGAGAACCAAAGATAGAAAGTTCTTTTTTTGGCGACAGGAAATTATAAAGGTGCAGAGAACAGTCAATGTAACATTGGGCTTCCCCCAGCTAGTGGTGCGATGTATGGTGAAGGTCAATACGAATATGAATCGGATGAGTTAGAGAATACGTCAGCCAAGGTGTACAGCTAGATATTATATATAATATATTTAGAGCAAGCTCATAAAAGCAACCTGCGGTTAATGTATTGAATTCACCTACATGTACCACCTCCGTGGCCCCTTATTCCATTTGAGGTAGCACACATTATTGCATTATTTTCGGATGTATTAGATATTTTCACTAATATCTGGCTCCGCACGGATAAAAGAATTGTCACCACTACGAAATATGATAGAGAAATAACTGTTGCTATTTTGCTGTGCAAAACATATCTCTTCGAAGTTATCTCTATAAACAGTCACGCTGTTCTCGCCCCCGCCCAATTGAACTGCAGTATGTATCTTGGGGCTCGGTGGTTGCAGTTGTTGCAGAGACAAACTCTCTGTATTCAAACCATTTGGAGAATCCATATCTACAGTAGTTTTGCCGCAGTTATCAGCCAGCAGTAGGTTCTTTTCTCTTTCTGAAAGCGAAGTCACTTCGCTTTTATGGTAGCTCCGTTTATAATCAGGAGGTAGGGAGTTTTCGATCCACCTGTCAGTGATACTACCTTGCTTAATTTTTTCCGCAAGTATCCCTTTTATTCGTCGACAGATCTGGTTTCTTGGGCAGATGTGACCCTCGTCCAATCTGCTAGCCAATTTTAGAACAAGTTCTCTCGCATTAGTTTGATAATTAGCCCTCTGGTCAATGGCAATCATAAGTTCAGCAATAATTTCATTTAGAGCATCATCATAAGATGGAAATACTGCCTTGATATTATTAATGGGCCCAGACCCCCTCCATATAGTTCCTCAACAATCTTAAGCTCGCCATCCTTAAAAATGTTATGATAATTACAAATGTTAGGGTCGAATGATAGTAATATTTACTTATGACCCATAAATATTATAAAAAATATTATCATAAAACCATATATATTGCCTAATACCTGCCATTTCAACTATTCTCTAAACCGAAGTAGAACCGACTCTGAACAGCTGCTCAGATTCACAAATTGTATCAACTATCTGAAAACAAGCTTAGGGACTACTTATTGATAAATTAGAAGGTTCTTGACCAACTTTTCAATTATCGACTTCCTATTATCTAGTATTTTGTCTACGATGCAAAGCTGGGCCTTCCAATATACATCATTCTCACTTGGAACTTCATCTTGAAATTTACTGATTATATCACCAGTAGTTAGCGTGTTGTTATAACTACTAAACCCGCAGACGTTCTAGGTCAATAGCCCGACGGAACTTGGCGATCTGTTATCGACAACTATCTGATCAGCAGTTGTTGCAGTGGCACACTACACCATTAGTTAAAGTCAAGCGTGTTACAACCATAATTCTATCTTTTTTTAGTAAGACCTGATTATACAATCGTAAAAGGTCAATGTACCTGATTAACAATCAATTTATAGGTCTATGGGCCGTGGTATGATTAATGCGTGGAAGTCTTAGTGGCCACTGAGAACGAAAATCTACAAGAAAATGCCTGGTGGATATCCGAATTGGATTCACTAGGCGTAAGTCTTAAGGTAAGAAACGAACTAACGGATATCCAGAAAACAAGCACGTTTGTTGAGAACCTAAAACAAATTCTTTATCAAATCTATAAAGATGCATACAATGATTGAGCTTTCAGCGCTGATAGATATCTATCCTGTCCTCTGACTAGCCAACCTGCTTAGGCTATTGTGCCGGAAAAACCAAATAGAAAAAATAAAGGTGCCTATGTAACACTTAGACGATTGGCTGTTGTGACGCTGGTGGAATTTCAGCGCTTACAGCATTTGGTGCATTAGGATCTATAGTAGTTGTGGCGCCACCCTTAGAAGGACAGTTAGGGCCACTTGCGTCGGCTGACTGAACACCAATCCCGCCCAACATTAAATACGTACTTGCTGCTACGACTGCTATGGCGGCGAGAAAAATAGTCTTGTTGTTCATTCACTTAGAATAGCGAAAACCGGCTTTATAAAGGAATCTATATCACGAAAAAAATGACGGATATTCTGCCAACTATCATAACAACCAATAAACTTGGCTAACGTAGCTAGCGACTTCATTACGTGGGTTCTTTATCATTCGATAATAGGACTACTGGTGGCATTACGTTCACCACTTAATACAGGCCAGTATTGTTTTGCATACGATAATCGGGCTTTAGCAGTTGACCTATTAACGTTCCTAACAAGATATTGGCTATAGCTTTCCCAAAATCTATTGTTATTGTTCGGTGGCGTTAGTCTTAGTTCTAACGCTTCAATATTAGAAGTCTCCGACAGCCTCAACATCAACAAATGACCTAAACAATGAAAAGATTTTTTCCATTCTATTACTTCACCCCTGCAAAGATTCGATTAATTGCACCTATTGTATTCATAGCAACCATAATTCTATACAGTTGTTTGAGACCTGTTAATGTTTCATCATTAAATAAAAGAACAAGGGAGTCAATTGGGCAATATCAGGTGGATGACCTACAAGAGTTATATTAACAAATAATGCACAGCATAGCATATAATTGGTTAACTGGACTTACATTGTTACTTGCAGTAAGTGTGGATATATCTCTTCTGAGAAGTTACCCAAAGAAAATGCAAAGCGCCTTTTACATGCTCATGTAGGTGGTCCACAGAATTGTACAACAGGACACATTAAACTTATGAAGGTTAGAGCCTAAGCTTCTTGCATATGGCCTACGCTTTTGTATAAGATTCTTATACATTCAGTATATGTTCTATACTTGAATTTGACTTCTTGAACATGGACATCTTCTCCTAAGCGCTCTTTAGATGTATCAATTTTGTATTTTTTTGCAATATCGTCTAGAATGCTGATTACAGTAGAGTTCCTATACGATTCGACAATGAGATTGGCCACAATTTATAATTGACATTGCGGTATATTTATTACACTATTACAAATTACTGGCTTTATGGCAACTAAAGAACTAACTATTTTAAGAAGCTTCAACTTTAGTGTTAAAAACTTCCTTTTAATGCATAATTGCAGTAAATGCTATAATTAATTCTAA
>CAYWRR010000140.1:0-6173 GCA_964460425.1 uncultured Nitrososphaera sp. | reverse complement strand
TCAAACGACTGTAGTTATGCCACTCGGTTCTTCAGCATCTACTGGTGAAGCGGCTGCTACTGGAGGCTACGATCCAAACACAATTACTGTTTCTCCAGGAGCAGCAGTAGTATGGGATAACGAAGACAATGCTCTCCACACAGCAACATCAGGTGTATCCCCAGATCCAGACGGCAACTGGGATACAAGTATCATCGGAGCAAATCAACAGAGTGCACCCACAGCAATGCCTACTGAACCGGGAGAATATCCATACTTCTGTACGTTACATCCCTTCCTAACAGGTACTGTAATAGTACAATAACACCTTCCTTTTTTTAGGGTGACCAGAAAAGAATCACTACACTGGTAATATACAGACCAAAGGAAAGCAAACCATTGGCCCAACGTCATGGCCTATATTAAGCGATGCAGTTTGTTGTATCCACCTATCCTAGGCTATAGGGTAAGAGTGCTCATAAACCTCTTGTAATATACCTATAATCCGATGATCTTCGAGATATTCATTCTTCTGTATACGCACGTTCTGCATGTTCCTCTATATCAAGACCCAGCTCTTCGGTCTCTTCTGAGACTCTAATTCCTATCAAAATGTCGATTATCTTTAATATTATATAAGTACCTCCAAAACCCATCAGGCCCGCAACAGCTACGCCTATAGCCTGAATCAAAAGTTGACCAGGATTACCGCTTAACAGTCCACTTGGCCCTTCGGGATCTATAAGAGTACTTGCAAAGATTCCAATGGAGAGAGAGCCAATAATACCTGCCACTCCATGCACAGAGCTTACGTCTAACGCATCGTCTATCTTCAGTCTATCTTTCAGGAATAACACGCCCATGTACGAGGCAATGCCAATGGCCACTCCGATTACAAATGCATGTTCCACACTTACATACCCCGAAGCAGGTGTTATTCCAGCAAGGCCAGCTATTGCTCCATTTATGGCAGCTATTATGCTCGGCTTTTTGGTCCTCATCCATGAAAGCCCAACCCAAATTAAAGCTGATACTGAAGATGCCATGTGAGTATTAATCACCGTGTTTCCTGCCACTCCGCCTGCCGCTAGAGCACTCCCAGCGTTAAATCCAAACCAACCAAGCCATAAGAGAGAAGATCCTAAAACGGCTAGAGGGATACTGTGTGGAACCATTACTGATGGACCATAATTCAGTCTTCGACCCAGTACTAGAGCTGCTGCAATAGCTCCCATTCCTGCGCTCGTATGTATAACTATCCCCCCAGCAAAATCTCGTACACCAATCTGGGCAAGCCAGCCTTCTCCCCAGATCCAGTGTACTAGTGGATAGTAGATTAGAATGCTCCAAGCGACTATAAAAATAACGAACGCGCTAAATTTCATTCGTTCAGCTATTGCACCAGTTAATAACAATGGAGTTATTACTGCAAACATCATTTGAAATTTCGCAAATAATACCCCTGGAATGTCTGGAGCATATTGAGGAAGCGAATCATCAAAAGGAACATTGTTGAGAAACGTCCAATTCAAGTTACCAACAAGACCGGCTGTATCTGGTCCAAATGTCAAACTAAATCCAAATACAAACCATATTACACTCATGAGTGCAAGTCCAAAAAAGATCTGCATAAAGATCGAAACAGTGTTCTTTTTTCGTAACAGTCCGGCTTCAAAGAGTCCCAGAGCTGGAATCATCAATAACACGAGACTCGAAGCTATAAGCATCCAAGCAGTGTCGCCAGTGTCTATTGGCAAGTATTTTTTAGGGGTTGAAGTACTATAAAAGATTGGCTAAATTGTGTATAATTCCCAGATTTAACATTGGTCTACCTATGGCAAGTAACATTTGACAACCTTTTTAAAAGAATGATTTAATGAAAAAATCATGATTAGAATCGAAGTGGTTACTCCTCGAAATCATGTCAGAGCAATAAGCGAAGGCCTTAAGGAAATTAATGTGGGGGGTGTGACTGCTCTAAAGGTTAGAGGAAGAGGTAAGACAGAAGCTCCCAAGATTCATGCGTTCCTGGGAACAGAAGTTTTCACACCAGAGTTTGGTGAAAAATACCTAGTCCAAGTGGTGGTGCCTGAAAGCAAAGAAAATGATGTCGTTCGTATTGTCAGAGAAAACTCTAAGATAGGAAAGATCTTTATATCTCAGCTTAAGCGTGCGGTTGATATAGCTACCGGTACAGAAAATGAGCAGGCAATATAAAGACTGATTTATTGCGTTGCAGCATATGTTATAGGTCGGTACTAGAAGAGAAAAGCGATGAAGGCTTGGCTATGTAAGAAAAATCCTGTGTTATTCTCAACTTCTACCTATGTCTCATTACCACAAGTTTTATTCATGAGCTGACTCGGCCAGTTCTTCTCAGTTAGAATTAAGTAGATAAGCCTTATTACACCTAGTTGTTTGTACTGAATAAGAATAGAGTCATTACAGCAGCTATTATGATTGGACTGTTTGGAGGCTTAATAGGAGGACCTATTGCCAGTTTGATTTACTATGATGCTCCTGGTGAAGAAAGATTAAAGCTGTTCATAATTCCAGAAATCGTAGGTTTTCTCTGCATGGGTCTTATGGTTTACTACGGGAAAACTAAGGATAAATCGGGTGAAAAGAAATAGGGCAGGTACCGAGGAGAATAGTCTAAGATAATTCAACAATCTAGTCATATCTGATACCAAAGGCAAGATCAAGAAGACGTATCCGATACTAAATAGTAGTATCTCCTATCTATATATCTCTCGATTTTATTCACAAAACTATTAGCCAATAAGGGGTCAGTTTACAGCCAGATCAGTTATAATAGGCCTTTATTCAAACGCTTCCACTTTCTTTTCAACTATTCACGATCCCAGTGTGCTGTTCCTTAGAAAACCTAATGTTTTTTGCCATGCATCTACAGTTTGTTCGGGAGCGTAACTGTCTCTAGATGGGTTGGCAAACGCATGTCCTACACCCTCATAAAGGTAAATCTCATCAGGGACCCCATTGGAATCAAGTGCCCTTTCAAAATCTTCCACATCCTCAACTGGTATTGAATTATCTTGATCGCCAAATATTCCAAGAACTGGTCAGTTTATCTTGGAGGTTCCTGAGGATCCGTAACTAATCTTCCATAGTAAATCACGGTTGACGATAATGGATAATCTGGTTCAGCATTTAATGCTAATAGCAAAGAATGCTGACCGCCGAAGCACCATCCAAGCGAGGAGATTTGGGAAGAGTCAACATTTTCCAGAGATGCTAGATATCGGACAGCAGCTTGTAGATTAGCAATAGCCTCCGAAGCATTTTCCCTTACCGCGCCAGATAGCAATCTAGCTTCTTCCTGTGTTGAGGCTACCTGACCATCGAACAGATCGACAGCTAGAACGACATAGCCTTCCCTAGCTTATGTTTCTGCCATCAACTATATATGTTCATTTAATCCTCTATTCTCATGAATCATAACCACTGCTGGCAACTTATTATTAGCGCCTTCCGCTAGGGAAGTTAATGGCGTAGTTGCATTCATTGTATTAATCATAGCATTGTTACTATTTGTAGGATAGACAAGATAGCCAGACGTATTGTCATAATAATTTACTGTCTGATTTTCAAAGGTGAAGGTTCGTTCGTTGTCTTCGCTACTTGAGTTAGATGATATCCCTATTGAGAGCTCTGATGCACCTCCACTATTAGAGGAAATCACTGACGCATTTGTAACCTGCTCTGGGGCAGGGCTAGCATATTGCATCTGTGAAACGATTGCATATGATAAAAGTGATATTACTAGCCATAAGCGTAAAGCCATCAAATCTATAACTTCCAATTAATGCATTTATGGTTCAATTTGAATACTTCAGTTAGCTTCCTCACCTAGCTAACATTCATATTTTATTTTTATTCTTTAACCCATCGCAAGTTCGTAGTACTGTCTACCAGCACCAAAAAATTAGTCACCATTCTCTGTCCTGATTACTACTATTTGGTCTGTTCCAGACTCCGCTCCCCATACCTCACCAGACCTGCCAAGGAGCTGTCGTACGTTAGCACCTGAGGTTGCAAATGGGAATACCTCAAAGGTCTCCCGTACGGGGTCGAAGCGGATCAAAGCGTTTGCACCGAAATCACTTACCCAGACCAGATCCTTCTCATCGACATATACTGCATAAGGCATTGGATTGTCTCCTGGAAGCTGCCATTCTTTCCAGTCTCCAGTGAGTGGACTATATACGGCCAACTGGCCCACATTCCATTCGCTAACCCAAATGCGACCCTGTGAGTCAGACCATACTCGTCGTGCTCCTTGGTCGGCCGTAGGAGGCTCCAAGATGGTGGCATTTCCATTGTCCAAATCTATGTGGGCAACGTAACTCCCTGCTAGGGAGGTATAGTATACTGTACCATTAGGAGTTGTAGAAATGCCGTAGGGTCCAGCACCGCGAGGAGCTTGGAATACCTCGACCTGCCCAGCCTCTGTATCAAGACGTCCGTAAACTCCACTCTGTCCGGTAAACCACAGATCGCCTTTATTATCGAAAGTGGCAGTGTTTAAGTTAGCATAGCCTGTATCCTCAGGCAGCGGATTGGTACTAACCTCCTCAGTAAGAGGATCAACACGTACAACAGCATTCAATCCCCCATCGGTAATCCAAGGAGCACCATCAGGTCCAATAATAACTCCGTGTGGCGCGGAACCTTCACCCAGAGGAATGTGGTGTGTACTTCCAGTAACTGGATCCAATTTTCCTAATTCACCAGAGCCCTGAGCAGTATACCATACTATGGTTCCGTTCGGCACAGGTGCAACATCATGCGGTCGAGAACCTGCTGGAACAGAGAACTCTTGCATTACAGCCTGCTCACTACTACTAGAGTTTATGGATTCTTGTCCTTTAAGCCATCGCTCTTCGTCTGATAACAATATAGAACCAGTTAATATCACTAAAAAACCTAATAGTAGAATAACATCTCTCATGCTTCCAAGTATCGTCCTCTCATCTTTCATAGCCCCCAACATCATGTCTTCTGTAGGGCTTCTTTCTGTACCTGGATTAGAGCCTTTCCTCTTGGAAATATTTCTCTTTTCAATATATCCCATTCAATAGATATCCTCCCAGGCCCAGTCAGGAAAAGACTCACAGATACTGCTATTAGTAACAATTCTAATTCATATCCTCCTACAAAGCCATCTGGTATCTTAACAAGAAGCGTAGCCCCAAGCATATCTATTATAAAAAGTCCTGCCGTTATTCTTGTAACGACTCCGACAAGTAGAAATACTCCACCGATTACTTCGAGAAGACCTATAGGAATTGCAAGCTCAGGTGGAAGCCCTATGCTGCCAAAAAAACCTTGAGTTCCTGCGATATCTTCAAACTTTGGTAAACCATGGGCTATGAAGGTGATACCAGCTAGAATTCTTATTGGAAGAGGACCATAAACCCGCAGTTTATTAGGGTTCATACTGGACGAAACGAATGGTCAAAGCTGATTAAATATGTTTTGGCAAGAGAATATTTTTTCATGTCACCAGACTATGACTTACAGTATCTTTATTTTTATTGCTTTTAGATAAGAGATGGAATCGTTCTCAGCTCCTATCATTAAATTATAGTCTCCAGAATCTAGATCAGACGATGGTATAAATTCAAAAGAGACTTCCTTTTCTTCCCCTTCTTCCAGTGTAATTAACAGTGGTTGCTCAATAAACTGCCCTGTTGAATTTCCAAAATGTCCAGAAGAAGTAAACGTACCTGAAGCAACCATCTTGATATTATCTAAAGATGAAGAAGGTAACTCTGAGGCTGCTATAATTTTGAGCTTTATCTTTTCTCTCTCTCCTCTCTCCATGGTTAACTCTTCATCTGATTCAAATACGTCGATTGAAAAAGGCGGATCTTCTGTTTCTTCAAGTTTTCCAATCTTGTTCTGAGACCATTCACTAAACCAAATTTCCGCATTCGCATTCTCCTCCGCTCCATCATCATCGTAACCTATGGAAAACTGTAATACGTTGGCTATGCCACAAACAACATCATCTTCACTAGCGCCGCTTTTGTCGCCGCTATTATAGTCATCATTAGAACAAATACCCCACAATCTGTTCTGTGTCGGAACCCAATATTCAGTCAAAGTCCTACTTAGCGGATCTAATTTAGATAACCTGTTTCCCTGCTGTTCGTTAAACCATATTGAAC
>CAYWRR010000139.1:2742-6232 GCA_964460425.1 uncultured Nitrososphaera sp. | reverse complement strand
TAATCAAGTATCCTGAAGTGGAAACCTTCCATAGATGATCCTGACTTACTATAAGAAACCAAACTCTTCATAAGCCTCCCTAGTAGGTGAGGTTCGTGAACAAAATATACAAAACAATCCTAAGAAATTATATCTCAATATAATCTCATACAGAGCAATAAAGTGCGCTATGTACGTTAGGTACTGGAACAATATTAGACTGAACTACAGTTGTTACACTGCTTAGATCACCATTGTAATTCCAGCGAACAACAACGAAAGAAGAGGAACTCCCATGGTCAGAGGCTTTTCTGCCTTTATTATTAGAGGTCATCTCATAAACACCTCCTAAGTAGAATCATCATGCATCCAAGCTGGACAAAGCCAAGGTAATTATCTGCACGGTATTCAATGCGTACTAGAATACGATGGAAATTCTGCAGCCATGCAAACATCCTCTCTACCTTCCACCTGTGTTTGTAGCGACGTAATGGTCGGTCGTCTTGCGTCTTCTTCTGTCTTTTTCTCCAACCTCTATGTGGTGATATCATTTCAATGCTGTACTCGACAGCTAGTTTTTCATCAGTGGATCGCTATCATATGCCTTATCTCCAATTAGATGTTCTGGCTTTTCATTAAAGACAAAACACTTGGAGAGAATTGCTTCAGTAAGGGTGGTGACTTCATGCGGCAAAGCAGCATACGCAACGTGTAGGAGACAGAGGAAGACCAGCATTGCCTGATATTATTGCCATGAGCTTCTTCGTACCTTTGCCCCGCTGGTCTTCTTCCCAATTTCGTTCCCCTCCCTTTTTTAGCTACTATGAAAGTACCATCAATGAAACATTCTGACAGATCCAGTCCGCCGCGTTCATGTAAATCTGTTGCCAATGTATGAGGAATCTCTTCAAATACACACCAGAAAGAACCCATTGCTGGAATCTACTACGATGGCATGTTTGGTACAGTGGGGGTACCTATCGGACATCTCATACCAAGGAGCACCAGTACGTAGTATCCATATAGAACACCATTCATAACATCACGAGGATCCTTACAAGCTCTACCTCTGCCATTAGGGCGTCTCGGTGGGTCTTGGATAAGTGGCTGGATGATGAACCACTGTTCGTCCGTCAAATCCATGGTTGTTACATCTGTATAATATTATTAGATATGGTACCATTTATGAGATGACTTCTAGTATACGGTGGCGGTAAGTGCTGACCAATTCTCTCTGGGCTATAAGATGATACAACATGTGCATCTAGGAGATCTAATCAATCCTGCGGCAAGGAGTCTTCGCTAGGTCATGTGGAGAATACAGAAGAGGAAATTGAACTCCATATCTCTGCATTTAGTAGACTGTCTCATCCTGTCCTACCTTTTTTTGTTTTGATTTAATATCATGTCACGGTCATTATTAGCAGGTTCAGAGTAACGAGAAAGACTTGACAATGTTTCTATTAGACGGAATTATATCTTAACGTGCAAAGCTCAACAGGAAGTTCCTTAGAACCTCCGGTGAAGCCACCATATCTCAGATAGAAGAATAAAGAGTAATGGATTTATGCTGAGTATTTTGTATCTGTGTTCGGGCTTCAGTTACTGCCACAACACGCAAAAAAGAAAAACGAAGCCGACGGCATGCAAAAAGGGGAGTTCGAGAACTGCAGGGAGGGTTCTCGATCTAGCCCTTCTAGTTGCTAGACACAGAGAGCAGATCTATCGATGCCATTTCTTCCTCGTTGCGTCGTTGCTAACACATCTTCTCACATCCTAAAAGTTGCCCTTTGATTATACCTCAGTGAGTGCATTGAGTCCATTGAGTCCACCTGTCTTCACTGCACCTGTGCGGTAGTCTTGCTGTATCTAATGTAACCAAAGGGTGATGCTTTAGTCACGAGAAGAGAAAATAGAGCCAGATACATTCGCTAAGAAATAAGCAGATAATTTACTTTAGATGTGATTAGGGTCGGGTATAAAATTATCCACCTACACCGCTGTGCAGGAGCGTCTTATGACTCTGACTGATCACAGTTAGTAATTTTATCTTACGCATCTCTGCCTTTTGTATTTTTGTGAGGCAAGCAACCAACCATATGCAACCATCATATATACCATCCTTTAAACGGTATATGGGACTAACAAACTGATTTTGCTTTTATATTAGCATCAAGCTGCATCTGACATAATATGGCTGACATTAAAATAACCATAGCAACAACTACTTCATACAATAGAATATGTTAACTCTACAATTACTTAGAGTCAGGACTAGAAATGGAGCGATATTTCCCCTATTCTCTACCAAAGAAGAAGATATAGAGCTAGCAAAGAAGATAATCCAAGAATTTGAACAAACGTGGAAGAACAAAGAGAAGAAAGCAGTACTTGAAGATAGAGTCACAGCAATAGAAGAATCAGATGCAGGTACTGATTACAAGCTTGTGAGGGGATTTTATGCCCTCCTAGAAAGGAGATGCATATTCAAAATTGGGGACAACAATAGTGACAATGACCGTGAAACTGGCAGCACCATTACTACTCCAATTGTTGATCCACTTCGCATTAGAAAGGCGGTATTTGAAGAGTCATCAAAAAGGGGTTTTGCACTAACTGAACTAGAGAGAAGAGAAATTGCAGATTCTGTGGCCTCTAAATTGCATTTGCCTTCTCATGATGTTGTCTTAAAAGCGATGTGGAGTGATTTGGATGATAACCTAATACTTGATCACTTTCATGCAATAGACCCAGAAGCTTTAGTTGGATGGTACAATTTGTCGCTAATGCAAACTTTGCTCTTTAACTGTACAAAGCTTGATTTTTACATTTCAGGTGGCTTGAATTGGAAACGTGTGTTAAGGAGTGTTAAGAGGCTTGGCTTGATGTATCATTTACAACAGCCGCAGCAACAACAAGAAAATCGAATAATCTGTTCTCTTGAAGGGCCATTGAGTCTCTTTAAATTAACAGACAGATATGGGACATTGCTTGCAAAGTTGCTTCCATCAATAATTTTCTCTTCAGATAATAAAAGAGAGGGCAGTGGTCGTGGTGGTGGTATAGGTGAATGGAACCTAGATGCATGGATCGTAAGGAAAACAATGGAGGGTAGGAAAATATACGAATTTAAGATTTCAAAAAATGAAATTCCGGAACTAATGACAGATCCATATTCTTCTTTTCCTTCTAGTTCCATTACGGAAAACGAAGTGGCAGGGTCGACATCTGTCTACAATGATTATAATAACTTTGATAGTACAGTCGAAGAAAAATTTGCTAAGAGATTTGAGCAGACTGAAACTGGTTGGAGGCTGACTAGGGAGCCTGATCCTCTAGTGCTATCAAATGGGGGCGCTTTCATTCCAGATTTCATGTTTGAAAAGTATGACAAGAAGATCTATCTTGAAATTGTTGGATTCTGGACAAAAGAATATCTTGAGAGGAAACTGCAAAAGTTAGCTGATATTTTTATTTCAGCAGATAGTACGAGGAATAGGAATAATGCTGC
>CAYWRR010000139.1:0-2732 GCA_964460425.1 uncultured Nitrososphaera sp. | reverse complement strand
AAGGCAAATCTTCTATTTATTGCAGTAAATGAAGATTTTGCTTGCTCAAAATCCTCCTTTTCTTCAATAGTGCCAAGAGAGCAACTGATATTCTACAAAAATGATACAGTTCCAGTAAAGCCTATTCTTGATTACTTGAAGTCAATAGATAGGAAATTGATTGAGATAAAAGTCAATGATCCTAATTTGAAAATTGAATTGAATAAGGATGATAATAACAATAACGCAGTTATTTCAATCAACGAAGTTGCACAAAAGTACTGCATTCCGGCAGAAGTAGCACGACGAATTTCACTAAGAGATAATAAGGAAAAGTACATTGAAGCAGGGATGCATCTAATTCCCAAGTCCAAAGCCCTCAAGTTGGAATCTTTGCTAGCTGGAACAACCAGGTTTATTGATGCTTGCTCAATTCTATCAAAGGAGGGTATTCCAGAATCCTGCCATGTAGAGCTTATCATGAAGTTGGGCTACGACGTGAGCTGGGAGACCATTGATGCAAGTACAGCAATCATCGCAAAAAGAAGAGAATAATATAACATATTACTCCCTCCAGCTTTTAATCTATGTGGTATAAGCTGAAAGAGAGAAAAGGTCGTGTTAAGTTAAGCACAGAACCATAGATGTGGTTGTTCCTCCACATCCTAACATGGGATTGCTTGAATGTGAAAGAACATCCACATGGACTGTAATGTATGCATTGTATTTGTATTTTTTAGGACTATCATTCAGAAGTACATCCAAGGCAATAGCATCATTTGCTGATAGAAGCCCTGTATCTGTATGGTACTGGGTACATAAGGTCAAACCAATGCAGCTTTATCAGCGTACAAGAGTATATCTGCCTATCTGATAGATGAAACACAGGTACAGATTGGACATGATGAAGCTTGGATATGGGTTGCAGTAGAGCCAGTACACAGGACTATACTTGGAGTGTATATGTATCGAGGCACAGGAATATGCTAGTGGCTGAAACATTCCTTCAGTCGTTAGTGAAATTGTATGGCAAACATGTCGTGTATTCAGATGGTGGTATGTGGTACCCAGAAGCATGTCATTCTTTAGGATTGCAGCACACAGACTGCATTCGTCCTGTGAGAAGAGCATCATAGAAAGGACGATAGAACATTTCAAGGATAGAATAGAATGCTTTGACGATTACTATCCTTGCATCAGACAGGGGTGCAACATATCGCATGTTTATAGCTGGTTGAGGTTGTTTGTTTTCATGTGTAATAATAGGAAGTATGCCTTTGGCAAGCTGTGTTACATGATAAACGATAGAGGCTAACTTAACACGACCAGAAAAAAGACCAAAACATTTTAATTGGTTCTACAAAGATTTTGGTTACGTGCGCCCGGGTAGTATAGAGATGGCTGGTTGCTTCTAAGTGATAACCAGAATCGTACAATCCGGTCTAGTATGGGGGACTGTCACTCCTTCGACCCGGGTTCGAAATTCGGTTTGAAATAACCGAACGGACATCCCGGCCCGGGCGCTTATACTTTTTTCAATATTTCAAATTCAAATTTCGAGAAATTATGATAAAACCAAATAGACTGTGCCTCTCCCCCATTCCAGAATAGATTGTACAGCATTCAACAGCCTGAGAAATTGTGCCCCTCTAGATGAAAGGAAGGACCACACTGCTTCTTTATTAGTGGAGAGCCGTTTTTCTCCATTAGCAGGGAACCTTGGCATGAATGGGAATAATTGACAAGAATTTGTTACTGCTGCCTGCTATGACAAAAGTCGGCGATGTAGATCATCTAAAGGGTGCAAAAAAGATGTCAAATTCTAAAACAATAGATGTAAGCTAAATCTTGACCCTTGAAGTACCATAAGACATCACCATGTCATGGATGCGCTAGTGTTCTTAGCAAAATACAAGGTACTTACAATATCTAGATTTTCCCATAAACTGAGGAACATACTGGCTTCTGAGTCCTGCGAAAAAGTTAGGATATTGAGGCCATTGTGCGCTCCTTCCTTAATGAGGATCTTACCAGTCTCAGCACATCTTCAATTGAGTTCTCCTGAGGATTAGAAGTTACTACACCATGAAAATTACCTTTTCTAAAAGATAGTGCCAACCCTCCTACCAATATAGGAGCCAAAAACTCTGATCTTATTCTTTTCACTAGACGTTCTCCTGCCTTGATATTATCTAGAAGCGTAATTGAAATCATTATGAGATCAGGCTCTGTATTCCTTATGAACGTGATAATTGAATCGGTAGGAATGGAAGGTGTGGCATTAAAGACTCTGTAGCCTCTGCTTTCCAAGACAGATTCTATTACAGATGCAGACAAACCATGTAACTCACCCTCAGGGGAGCATAACAGGATCTTCTCCAGGTTACTTGATTTTAGAATTCTATTATTTATTGCAGCAACCAGGCCATATGCGGTATTGGTACAAACGTGCTCTGTTGCGACATCAATTTCACTTTTTTCCCATTTCATGCCTATATCATACAAAACAGGCTTGAGAATCTTGTCGTAAAATTCTTCCAAATAAAGAACAGTTATTGATTCTTCATAAATTCTCGTAGCACTATCTACATCTCCTGAAGACAATGATAGATAGAGTTTTTTTGAAAAACCTTCAATAAGTATTTTCTTCTTATTTAAGTCTCGAGGATTATGTGCAGAAAGAAATGACAATATTTTTGGATCTTGTCGGTATCGCGTAGGTATAGCCTCAAGCTCAACATCTGAGCATCTAC
>CAYWRR010000138.1:5086-6257 GCA_964460425.1 uncultured Nitrososphaera sp. | reverse complement strand
ATAATAACGGGAGCAATTAGTGCCCACATGATGGCCTTAAAGTATGCAGAAGTCTCGTTCTTTGCCTTTAGAGACAGTCTCAATCCATATATTACTAGGGTTATACCCAAAAGGAAAACAGCCAAGACGGTGAACATAGACTGAGATGCTGTTCTTTGAAAGGCCTCGGTCATACCTTTTAAGATCTGAACCTGTTCAGAAGTTGCATTTCTCAATTCATTGAAGCTCTGCTGCTGGTCAAGCGTTATATCGGTAAGATTCAAAGTCTGTTCTCGAGAATATTGGGCATAAACACTATGGTCAAATTGTATCACGACGTAAGCAAAGAAAGCTAACAGCAAAGATATCAGTAAGTATTTGAGCCTCGTATTCATATTATGGACTAGCAATATACAGTACCGGATAGAAAATAAGCTTTGGCATTTGCAAATGGTACTCCGAGTTGATGTAATGCGGCATTACCTCGACTACTTGATTTGAATTCTCGAACCATTCTATTTGTTGTGATGCTCATGATCACATAATTCTTGTTGTAATATGTTCACTTATAGGGATATACGAAATTCGATGAAATATATATTTACAAGTAAACAACAAAAGTTACAGATCCAGCAGGCAATGATTAGTCCTTAACTTGAAATGTAGTGTTGAGGTTGCTCAGGTTTCACATCGTAAACGACTAATTGAATAGGATACCGCGTTAGTGGCACATGCCAGTTAATTACTTGCCTTTTTGTAGATCTCTCAGTGCCTTGGCTGCAGGCCTACGCATAAAGGCTACAAGTGTTGTAGACAAGATAGACATCACCAGACCCACAAGAAACACGAAACTAAAAGAAGTTGGACTTGGGTACTCAATAGATGTCCCATCAACCCCTATTGTTACCAAAGAAGAAGACAAAATTAGAGTCGCGATCACAGGACCTATAGCTCCTCCTATAATCCGCATATCGCTGCTCGACGCAGAAGATATACCCGTGAATTTCCTTGGAGTAAGCGCGATGATAATATTCATCAGCGTAACTGGCAGAAGCGCAGCGGCTATCCCAAAAAGAAATAGAGACCCAGCAACTTGTGGAGCTGTGAAATGGAATAGAGTAATGAGTAATAATGATACAGAGATGCCTGCCATGGAAGGAACCAATAATTTGGTATTAAGCCCATGTCTTTT
>CAYWRR010000138.1:0-4986 GCA_964460425.1 uncultured Nitrososphaera sp. | reverse complement strand
AATAACAATATTGCTGCAATTGGAGCACACATATAGAATATAGATTGCCAACCAGAAGAAGCTACTATTACCGGACCTAAGACGACACCTATACCCATACCAGCTGAATACGCTGATGTGACGATACTCTGCCCAATTGAGAATTTACCAGCTGGAAACATATCCCTTATTATCTTCATTGCTATAGGTGTATTTGCAATAGCAATACCCTGAATAGCACGAATTATTAGCAATGTATTAATGTCCTGGGAAAATCCTGCTAAAGCAGTTGCGACGGTATAAATTAACATCATTAATACCAACATTTTTTTGGCTCCAAGGGCATCACTAAAGTTTCCTATGAGTATACTCATTACTGCTCCGGTGATCATATAAACAGACATAACCCAGGATGCAAGCGTCTGATCTGTATCAAATTCATCTGCGATTACGGGAATGGCGGGTGAGAGTGACGTATGCATAAAGAGAATTAGTATGGTAGTACCTGTAAGAATTAGAGCCGCCTTCCATGCAGTAAAAGAAATAGATTCAGACTTTGCGTAATCAGATGATGATATGTGTTCGGATGAAGGATTGATGTAATATTAATTTTGTGTCAAGGTATTCACTTTACCTTGGAAGTGATCATTATAAATAAGGCTATATAACTCAGACATAATAGGTTAGAAGTAGAAAACGAACAATGCAAGTTGCCAGAACCCCACCATGGTTGAGAATGCTAGGTATCGTACTTGGATCAATTTCTCTTCTGCTTGCCAGCGTTATCTTGTTTGTTCCAGGGAAGGAAATCGAGACAATAATACTTCTACTCTCAGTTATCTTCCTAGTATTGGGAATTGATAGAATAGCTATTGGAGTGGCTGCACCATCGAAAAACAAAGTCTCTAGGATAACAAGTATCGTGATAGGATTGGCTGTGATAGGCCTTTCTATAATCCTAATGGAGTTTCCAGTGGTTAGTATCGCCTTCCTAATCATCCTTGCTGCAGTCGCACTTCTGATAGCTGGGGCTGCGCAGATAATACATGGAATCAAAGGTTATGAGAATAGTGTATTTAAGAACTATGTTTCGTTAGGGGTCGGAATTATTTGTGTTATCGTGTCAATATTCATCATAGCCAACCCAACCACACTGGGGTTAATGCTTCTCGTTTTGTTACTTTCTATATCATTGATCATAGTAGGAATCAGCATGGTAGTGAGGGGAATAAGACCCGAAGGTCAGTTCGAAGAGGCTTAATGATAACGACTACTAGGACAATCTAATACTTTCAGTTACCTACCATGTTGCCCTTTACCTATGTCAGGAATAGAACCGCAATCTACACAAATAAAACATAGGAGCAGAGTAGCCATGGCAATGTTGGAAGCTCAGATATTCGTTGAGGGTCTCGTGAGTCTGAGATCTCACTTTGGATCTCATGAGATCTAATAAAACGATGAGCTAGACTCAATGGAGATCTCATTTAGAAGAGGATAGCTGTCCGTCAATATCTGAGTTTCGCTGTCCTAGCATCATCTAACCGGTAGTAGTCGTGGAAGCCTCAGCCGCAGCCTTGAAGGATTCTATTTCATAATTGAGGGCATCCGAACGTAATTTCTCATATAGCATAGCTTCTGTTGCGTTACCTGATTCCAAGTTGTTTCTGAAATGAATCTCACTTTGTAGTTCTGACTCAAGACTTTTTAGATACAGTTTTGTTACATTTTCAAATTTTGCAGGGGTTTGCAAATTCTTTGCTATGGCGATTACTTCCTTAAATTTTGGTATATAAGAATCAGTAATTGATACCATTGTGGTATTATTATGTTCTCCCCTCTCCCACTTCCCGACTTGGATGTCATAATCATGAGTAACTGTATTAGCTCTACTGTTAAGATCTTCAAGTGACCTAACATATAACTGATCTTCATTTCCGTCAGATTCTTGAGCGGCAATGGTTCCAGCTAGAAGATAATTAAATGTGATCGAGCATATGACTACTGCATGTAAGTACTTTATCCCTATCCTTTTCATATGATCGATGTCATGATTTACGTAATATAAAAGAATTATTCATTATCACCTCGATAGTACGTAGGTAGACAACCTACCGATGTATCAGAGTGTTATTGCAATATCACAGGCGAATGCAAGCAGGATCAACAGGATACCAATGAACCAATGCCACTTGAAGCTGGATAAGAGAGTAAGCTATATACCCTCTATGGTTTCTTCTAGATAGGCAAAATTATATGATATAGGCGATGGGTCCGGGGGAAGTCTGTAGGTGTCAACCTAGATAAGGAGACTATTTCTTTCCTTCCTGTGTAAGAAGGAAATAGTAGAAGATCAAAAATATCTAGCAACAGTTTGCAGTACCTGCGAGCAGTTGAATGACGGATCCCCGTGAAAGAAAGGTGACTATCTAAGGAATAGCCAAGAATACTAATACCCTATCTTTACCAAATAATCCCTGTTTTGTCTCAGTATGAAAAGGTTCTGTGAAATGCTATCACGAGTAGCCTAAGCTAAAATATAAAAGCTGCAAGAAAAATCATCTGCGAAAGATCACCCCTCTATGTTCCAGCAAATTGTAAATCGGAATTTTTGAAAAGTCGACAACAACAAATTCCACCAAGGAATATATCCATACAAATATCGCTAACTGCCAACCTATTGCTGGAAGCAATATACCGTAAACAACAATTAACGTTGCTGTAATCTGTGTGCCTATCACAGCCATAAACAGAGGCAGGGCTGGTCTAATAGACCAGAAATGATGCTTAGTTCTAGCTACAAATAAAAATAGATGTCCAGCGACTGAGAGCTTTAGATAAATGAATGATTGTAGCATAGATTGATTCAGTTGAAAAATATTAGTTCCTATATACAGTAAAATAAAAGTGGAAGCAACACCTATTATTCCAAGAGTTGTTGCTATTCCCAATACCGTTCGCATATTCCACCTTTCTGGTTTGGCAGAAAGACGTACATGATCATAAGCAATTGTAATAATAGGCATATCATTTAAGATAGCCAATAGTACAATCATAAGTGGAGTAATTGGATAAAAGTTAAAGACTATTATGGAAAGAGTGAGAAATAGAAGAATCCGAATGGTTTCGCCTATCCTATATATTGCATAGTTATTCATGCGCTGGAATATCCTGCGACTTTCTTTTATTGCATCTATAATCACAAAAAGACCAGGCTGAGTCAATACAATACCTGCAGCCGATTTCGCAGCGTCTGTAGCTCCCTCAACTGCTATTCCAATGTCAGCTTTTTTCAGCGCTGGAGCATCGTTTACTCCATCACCTGTCATTCCTACAATATGTCCTTTTTTTTGTAAAACTTCAACAATACGATATTTATGTTCAGGAAAGACTTGAGCAAAGCCATCGGCCTCTTCAATCGCACTCTCTCCCTCAATCTTATTACTTGATTTCTTATCAAGTATTGATGATGCCTCCAGTATATTTGTACCCAGATTCACTTCTTTAGAAATCTGTCTGGCGATAGCTAGATGATCTCCTGTTATCATTTTGACAGTGACTCCCATTGATTGAGCCGTATCGATAGTGTTTCTTGAATCATCACGTGGAGGATCTGAAAGAGATACAATCCCTATGAATTTCCAATCTCCGTTTGTGTCTGTACTTGCAACACCAAGAGAACGATAGCCTTTGCTAGCAAGCATATCTACCTTATCCTGCACTTTTGAAACAATTTCGCTTTTATTGCCTGGGGAAAGCGAAAGTATTACCTGTGGAGCACCCTTAGAAACATGAAAAGTAATCCCTGAGTTCTGATCTAAAATAGTTGCTTCTGCTCTCTTTATTACTGGATCAAAAGGTTTGAAGGAACTTAATTTATAATGCATAATATTATCGAAAACTTTTAATGATTTGCACCTTTCTATTATTGCATTATCAATAGGATCATTATCTTCTACTCTGGATGCAAGGGTGGCATAGAGGATTATATCCTCTTCAGTATATTGATCAAATCCTGTAACTTCAGCTACATGAAGCTTGTTCTCTGTGATGGTACCTGTTTTATCTGAGCACAGAATATCTGCTCCTGCCATTTCTTCGATAGATACTAGCTTGCTTACTATGGCCTGTTTCTTGGCAAGAATTGTGGCGCCAACAGCCATAGTCACTGATAGAACAGCAGGAAGTGCTGCTGGTATCGCAGCAATGAGCAGTACAAGTGCGAATTGTAAAGTCTGCAGTAAACTCTCCTGTCTGAATATTGATACCAGAAAGATAAGTACTATTAGAGCTATGGCAAAGGCAATAAGGTAATCTCCTATTTTTATTATAGCTTTCTGAAAATGACTCTTAGTCTTTGCCTCTTCTACTAGTTTGGCAGTCTTACCAAAATATGTATTTGCACCTGTTTTCACTACCAAAGCAGTCATCTCACCTTTCTGAACAATTGAACCAGAGTATGCATCTTCAGCAACATGCTTTTCTACTGGGAGAGATTCTCCAGTCAATGCAGATTGATCTATAAGAAGATAGTCTCCATCAAAGAGCTTGACATCAGCAGGTACTATATCTCCAAGACGAATTCTTACCACATCACCTGGAACCAGCTCTCGAGCTGCAAGTTCAGTCCACTTGTCATCTCTTAGTGCATGTGCTTTAGCAGACAGTCTCTGCTTCAAAAGGTTAATTGCATTGTCAGCCTTATGTTCCTGCCAGAAAGCTACCGCGGCATTCAAAAATAGGAGCCCAATGATTATCCAGAAATCCTCCCAATGAGTGATTATTGCAGAGATGATAGCTGCTGCTTCTATCATCCATGGAATAGGACTCCAGAAATAACCTAGAAATTTTCTAACCGGATTGACCTTTCTTTCCTCGATCTCATTATATCCGTATCTTTGTAGACGCTCCTTTGCTTCTGTAGATGACAATCCTTTCTGGCTTGATGATAGGTTTTTGAAGATTTTTTCTAAGGACATAAGGATCTCCTTAAGCTCCTCCTGCATC
>CAYWRR010000137.1:0-6309 GCA_964460425.1 uncultured Nitrososphaera sp. | reverse complement strand
TTATTATTTGTTGATGATGAAACTCTGCTTCAGATACAAGACGGTTAGAAGTATTGGTAGTTATAGATAGCCTATGAGCTCAATCTGAGCACCTACTTAATGATGTACATCTATCGAGGGAAGGGACGATTTTTGTATGTTACCAGTTCTTAAAGCAATTAAGGAGTAGTTATGGCAGGTAAACTATTTTAGCCGATGGTGCATTGTGGTACAATGATGCTTGTAAATGGTTGTTGACATTCTCTACAGCATAAGGCGTATGATACTGAACCGAAGAATATGATGGAGAGAGATTCATTCAGCAGATTAAGTACAGGACTGAATGATGTTTCGATGACCATTATATTCCATGTAGAAGATAAGACTGTGACAGACAACACATCTGGAAATGATTGAAATGTACTGTACTTGCACATGAAAACTGACATAGATAGATTAATGACATCCTCAATAGGAGGTGATGGCCTAGTTTAACAGATGCATAGGATATTGCCTAAACTTTAATAGTAAGCGGTACTCACTAGTGATATGATCAAAATCCTGGCAATACTCATGAGCATTTTCAGAGCAACCATGGTCCTACGTATTTCAACTACTGCAGATGCCCATAATTGAAGCGCTCAAATAATAAATCACCATTTCAATATGAATAACAAAAGTAGAAGTTCTAGGAGTATGATAATCGGAATCTGTAACTACTCTTTGTCTTCTTTTCGAGTTTTCATTTCGTGCAGCACGTCCTCTAGATACTTCCTAATATCATCTTCGCCTATAGAAGGTGGCACCCCTGAACTCTGACGAGCAGAATTTTGGATTTGTGTGATGGCCGTTACCTTTTCTGCAATATCTTTTTCAAGCTGTGCAGACCCAATGCTATCGAGCAGTTTTGATTCCTGTATAGCGAATTTTTTAATTTCACGGCGAACCCTACTATCATGTGAGAGCGATATCGCAGAATAATAGATTCCTACGAAAATCAGATAGGCGGACAAACCAATAAATGACACTGCAGATAACCCGAAGGGCGGATATGGCACTGTAGTCAGTACAATGGCTTGATCAGAAGAAAATAGCAAGAAAAATCCTAAACCTGAAATCATAAGGTAGTCTTTGATTGTTGTACGGGATATATTCCTAGCCATTGTCCAAAAAGCAATTCCAAACATAATCCCTCCTGCAGGCTTGCTTAACGTAAAAACAAAAGTAAGCAGGGAACCGTAGAAGAATGGATTTTCCTTTATCGCATAGTCAAATACATTCAAAAATTATGATGGAATCTGACTGAGAAAATATACAAGTGGGAGGGTAACAACAATCCAATACTTTATCCTGCCTACTTTTTGCGAATAATGATGCAAAAGTAGGGTAGTAGCGCCCCACAATACGCTAAACGAGAGAATTGATGTAAAACCATGTATATTATCTAGTATGAATTTGATAGAACCTGGCACAAAAAATGGAACTCGGGAAATTGCTGTTCTGACTTCTGCAGGAACATCCAAAAGCGCGGTAGCAGCAAAAAAAAGCGTAAAACCAAGATGAATAGCAAGAGTTGCAGCAGATATACCATAAGCTAATATGACAAAATCTTTGTTTGTTCTAAACCAGGAAAAAAAACTTTTCATAAGAAGCACCATCATAGCAATCGCCAGTGAGTAGCTAATAGTGGTCGCAACGATCAAAGACATGATAAGGTAATATGACATCATAACGAGCTGCAAAATGACAAACAATAATACTATACTCAATACTATCTGAACTGCTATCGTAACTTTGTAAGTTCTATAAAATTGCACTTTTGCCCCTCCGTGTATTTCTTTGCTCGTGTACCTGACGAAGCGAAGAATCATAAACTGTCCGACAAAGAATGCAACTGAGATCAAAGCGAAGACTACTATCATCTCTGATTTGCGGCTTAAATTAGGAGACAACAGATCAGAGGTTCTTGCGAGAGAAGCATCTGCAATCAACGCAACGACTGCAATCGAGCAAACAATGAATATTATATTGCTTGACAGTATAGAATGGGATAGATTGAGTGATGCTTTCTCATTCCTGCCTCCGCTATCAGGATAACTGTCCATCTTGCTTATTCCTTTAGGCTATATTATAAAATAACGTCAGGTGGCATTTATCCTTGCCGAAAGCAAACAACTGGCTATGACAAGACATCATGGTAAAGAATATGGCAGATTTGGCAGTATTACCGGATACAATACAGAAATCATTCTTATACCCTAGCTTTTTTAGACAAAGGTTATATATTGTAAAATGCGTCATACTTCATTAAGCGTGGCCGGCCTAAAGATTAAGCACATAGCAGCTGCAGCAACTATAGTTGTATTTATAGGTGTTATTGCTGTTTACTATCTCCCACAACAACAGTCCGCCGTTGCCCAAACTGCCTTAAACACATCTAGTCCAGTTAACAATACTAGTATGAGCTCAACTCCATTACCATTTCCAGCAGATACAATACAATACAACCAAACCTATGGCGAATGGACTGCTAGGTGGTGGCAATGGTTGATACGCATACCAGAAAACATAAATCCAGCCCTTGATGCGACAGGTCAGAATTGCCATGAAGGCCAAAGCGGCCCTGTTTGGTTCTTGGCTGGCACTTTTGGAGGCTTGAATGAGCGTAACTGCGACATACCAGTAGGTATATCTATATTGTTTCCAGTAATAAATGCTGAATGTTCATACGCAGAGTACCCCGACCTACAGACGGAATCAGAATTACGAGACTGCGCAGTTTCGTCAAATGATGGAGTTACTGAATTAATGGTCGTTATTGATGGTCAGACAATTGATGAGTCACAACTTAGAAGCTACCGAGTCCAGTCACCATTGTTTGACCTCGATTTGCCAGAAGGCAATATCTTGGGTTTGGAGGTAGGTTCAACTCAAGCAGTATCAGACGGCTTTTGGGTCTTTCTTCCGCCTCTGGCGCCAGGAGAGCATGAGATTCATTTTAGGGGTTCAGTAATAGATTTCACGACCCAGAGCCAAAACAATTTTGTGACAGAGTCGTTGTACCATATCACGGTAGCACCAATGGAAAATGTCAATAACCAATCAACTTCTCTACAGAATTCAAGCATAGGTGAATAACTTTTTTGTTGGACTCTCTCCTTCCAAGTCAAATACATTCTGCTGCAGTATAGTACAGGCTGCAGTCTAGTACAGATTTCTCAAAGTATAATAGATAATGCAGAGTAGAGAAACAGGGGAATACTGGCTGGTACAATGACAGAACAACAGATGAGAGAACGCCGCGTAATAATTTTAGAATGCCTGGAAGGTGATTTGACTATTCCTTTAAGGGCACGGGCTCTTGTTCTATTTGCACATGGAAGTGGTAGCAGTAGATACAGCTCAAGAAATCAGTTCGTTGCCAACATACTAAACAATAAGGGGATTGCAACATTGCTTGTAGACCTCCTCAGCCAAGAAGAGAAAATAAAAGATGAAGATACGAAGCATGTCAGGTATAATATAGAACTGCTCACGGAAAGGTTTGTAGCAGTCGCAAACTGGCTTGCTGAACAGGCTCAAACAAGGGATTTCAAAATAGGATATTTTGGATCAAGTACAGGTGCAGCCGCCTCACTAATAACAGCGGCAAGACTTGGCACTGCTAAAGCAATTGTTACACGTGGAGGGCGTTCTGATCTAGCTGGTGAAAATGTTCTCCATCAGGTCAAGGCCCCAACGCTATTCATAGTAGGGAGCGAAGACGCACCCGTAATTACAATCAACAAAAGGGCAATGGAATTTCTATCTAATGCGGAAGCCAAAGAGCTTGCAATTATTCCGGGTGCAACGCATCTCTTTAAGGAATCCGGCAAGATGGAAGAAGTCGCACAAATCGCAGCTGATTGGTTTGAATGCTACTTGCTTGAACAAAACGACAAGAAGATGTATCACAACAAGTATGCTAAGATGACAAGATCAGGTATTTTGTCGTCACTGTGGAACAGACATGCATTTCAGATAAAGTTTAAGCATCGATATGCAGCGGGAGAAATACTCGCTTCGCTGCTTAGCAGGTACAAGAACGATAGAGAAAGTGTCACCGTAATAGGGATTGCAAGAGGAGGGGTCATTGTTGCTGACATTATAGCAGAAAAGCTAGATGCAGATTTTGATATCATCATTCCAAGAAAGTTAAGATCTCCTCATAATTCGGAAAACGCCATAGGCTCAATCATGCACGATGGCTCGATATATTTAGATGCCTCAACTTTGCAAACACAGCAGGATATTTCTAATGAATACATAGATATGGAAAAAATGAAGCAGAAGAAAGAAATAGAACGTAGGTTGAGCGTGTATCGCCCTTATTCTAGACAGTACAAAATACACGATAGGATAGTAATTCTAGTTGATGATGGTATTGCAACAGGATCAACAATGACTGCAGCTGCAAGGTGGATAAAAAGGTACAAACCTAAGAGATTGGTAATAGCAGCCCCCGTCGCTCCAAAGCAGGTAGTCAAGAATTTAAAAAATGAGGCAGATAGGATCGAGGTAATAAGAAACCCTTTAAATTTCGAAGCTGTAGAAGAATTCTATCAAGATTTTGAGGCTATTTCTGATGATCAAATAGTGCAAATTGCCAAAAAACGATTCATTCGTTAGCTTTTATTTTAGTTTGATAAGCTAGGGCTCATTATTCGTTTTATAGTTGAACAGGCATGTGTGTTAGTTATCTTTCCTTTTTAATTCTCTGAATCATCATAGCAGCTACTTAATTTTGCTCATGTATCTTTTTAGCATCAATTAAGAATCAGAACATACGAGAATAATTTTGTACCCTTTACGTACACTGTCGATCAAAACTCATTTATATCTTAAGACCTTCATTTTGAAGGTCATCCCTATGAGTGAATCTCAAAGGCAGTAGTCAACTGCACTACTTAGTTGAGCAACAAACGTGCAATCTACAAGGCAGCTGAGAAAGTGCCTTGACTCTGCATTTCCAGATTCTAATAAAGTTGAGCTTGAAAGCAACAAGATAAACTATATGCTCTCATCGGTGTTCTTCCTTGCAAACAGACTTTCGAGAAAATTGAGGTGCTGGCTGAATTCCCTTTGCTTGTGGGCATACTAGGCTGCGCTTTAGCTGACAGTATTGCCAGACTCATCCTCGCGGTTAATTAGTATAACTAGACTTTAAGTCTGATAAATACTCATACACCATATGCAAGGGGGTAACTGACTATGCAGTTCACAAATTATTCAAATGGGTTTGCTACACAAATTTCACAGAATATAGATTCTAGTTGTTAGAATGTTGCTCGTAGAAGGAGGCAACAGTATGGTTTCATTCATCTTTTCTATAGTTAGCAACAGAATGGAATAATCAAGTTTTTTCAGATATGTTTTGCCTTGCCATATATGCCATGCCCAGATTTGTTTCGCGCTATCTCCGACCATTACTTGCAAGACAATACATTCTAATGAGGAAGTGGAAACTTAAGTAGGTAATCCTTCCTGAAACTAGAATTGATCTAAGAACTGATTACATGGTTCCATGTTCTACTTAACCCATCGTGAGTAGTACACATGGAAGCATTGTTGAGGAACACGTATCACTAGTGCCGTTACTACACCTCTACCAACCCTTTTTCCTCAAATGATCTAGCATTGTGCCAGATGTATCGATAGTAGTCTAGACACCATTCATGGAAGTCAGGGTCGTCGCTATAAAACATTGAAGTCATGTCTATATCTATCTTATTGTTTCTCTGGATCCTAGGAAACATCACACATGCTTGTTTATCATTTAGAACTACACCAATGAGAAGATTGTTCACCATCTTTCTCTCGACAGTACCTTTCTTCACCAATTCATTAAATCCTAGTGCCTCTAGCAGCTCTCTTCGCCTTTTGGGAACTATGGCATGAGTAGGCAATATGTAACTAAATCTAAAATCTTTGTTTTCTACCTTTTTCAATCTGGCTACAATAGACTCAATTAGATCTAGTGGAACTTCCGGAATCATGGCATAAGCATAATCTCGTGACTTGTCGTAAATATCCTTCAAGCTCTCATCTACTGATACTAATCCAGAGATCAGTATGGAATTGCTCAATGAACCTATTCTTCTTCTGAACTTTAATGGAAGAGGGGAGAATGTATGGTCAGAAAAATAATCCTTGTTACGAGAAAGGAAATCTAGTGTTGGAATCTGCTCTAAAATAGTCTTGCCAAAAGTTGTCAGAAAGAATGTCCCGTCAGATTCTCTTTGAATAAATCCACCATTAGTAAGCCGAATAATATTTCTACGAATCTCCGGC
>CAYWRR010000136.1:0-6312 GCA_964460425.1 uncultured Nitrososphaera sp. | reverse complement strand
AGTTACTACAGGAACTCATATTGACAAATTTAAAAAGATAAACGGAAAAGTGAAGTTAGCGCAGCGAGTGCAAACAATCAATTCCAACTGATAGTCTCTTGGCTAGAATAAGAGTTGTGTCGTCTACTCGCCAACTATCTTCTTTCGATCGCTATCTGTGTATGCGCCAGTATAATCTAAATTGTGTCCAATTGCTATCTTCCAAGTGTTCTTGTTAGAACGGTCATCTTTTTCTTCTTTTTTCACAATTAAAGTCATCAAACCCGATCTAGTTGGAAGAGGCTTTCCTTCAGGCGTCTTGCTACCAGTGGATTCCCATACAGCATCAACTGAAACCACACCGGGTTCGATTTCTCTTGTTCTAATTGATTTCACTGTAAGGATTGCCTCCTTCAAGACAGTCGTAAATGGATAAGCGTGCATTCTTTCAATCTCTTCCTTTCCGACCATAAGATGCCCTATTACGTCTGTCCATTCGCCGTCGTCTTCAAAGAGAGCAGAGAATAGCATTGCATCATGTTTGTTCCATGCAACTACAAACTGATCCATCAGATTCTTTATTCCACTAACATCTTTCTCTGGGGGAACCGCCTTCGCAAGGGGATTGTCTTTATTATTATTGCTGGTATGCTGTTGCTTTTTTGACATTGAAACTTCCTGCCTGAAATACTGGCTCGTCTATTCCCCACGCGCACTTTTTAGTGGGTTTGACTCTGATATAGGTGGGTCTGAAATGATCGTTGTCCCGTATTTGTCCTCTGAGCATCTGCTCGCGGCCAACTCTTTCGGCAGTCTCATAAATCTTGATTCCTTGTGGATCCCAAGGATTAACAGTCTTTAAATCATCTATAACTAAAGCAACGTTATTGTTTTTTATGATGTTTCTGTATTTTGTCGTTTTTGTAATGTTCATTCCTCCTATATAGAAGAAGCTGCCATCAAAGTCAAAGCCTACTGGAGCAACATCAGGAATCCCATCGGAAGATGATGTAGCTATTCTCGCCAGAATTTGTGATCTCAGATATTGTACTTCTTTTTCTGAAAAAATGGATATTAATTTAGACATTGTGTAGCATGATTCTCTAGTTTGTCATTATATTTAGAACTGGTGCATACACGATTGCACATTTGTGACATGGATCTTAGGAAGGAGAAGGGATATCCTGCAACTTTATTGTTAGACAGTATTGCCTAGGGCCATGCTTAATGCCCAGAAGGATAGTATACATTGGTAATGACAAAAAAGTTCTCTAGTTATAGAAACCCTTTTGATTAAACAACATTATCATCCTTTGTTTGATTTGTAAGAGAGCGTCTTTCCCTCCCATATCTCTGGGTCCCCCCACAGCTTTGTTCTCCAGGCGGTGTATTCTACTATCTGGGAATGGTCAATGAAAAGGTTAACGTTAGAGCCAAAGTTCCTCAAATAGCATTTGAAAACAGGAGGGTCAGATGATTCAAACATCCATGATTCAAACCCAAACTCTGAGACAAGCTTCTTTATCACATCTGTGCGCCATTTGCTAGGAGGGAGGTCTTCAGTTATTCCCTCGGACTCAAGCATCATTATGTGTGCTCCAGCCTTCAAATGCATTCTTGCTTCCTCCATTAAGTCATCAACACTCCTAAGCTTTGGCTTATACCCTACGATGAGTGCCGGCGCCAGCTCCTATCATCAATGAGATCTCTGGTTTGGGTATCATGCCCATCTTTTTGACTTGCTTGACTATCTCTACTTTATCTTCTAATGGTATTGGAGCGAGTCCACTTGAGACTTCCACAACATCAAATCCTAACGACTTGCATTGATCTAGGTATCTATCGACGGCATCTGGACCTTGGACTATTATGCGCTCGACAAAGCCCCCTGTAGAAATATAGACTTCGTGGTCGTGGCAGGTCTTGAGTATACTTTTTACCATATCAACTGAGAGCAGGCGCATCGATCCTCCAGCAAATTTGAAGCCGTCGATATAGTCTCCCCACATTTCCAAAAGGTCTTTCACATAACCGATTGTCGTAGGCGAATAGTAGGGGCCCCTAATTTCTATGACTCCTGTATTCCTAGGCTTTGGAGGTACTTCTGAGATTTCAACAAAATCAAACACCTTTCTTGAAGTAGCAGACTTCATATGTTTAGATTGCTCTTTGGTTATAAAAATGAGATATAGAGGTAAGGCTTACATTATGTAAGGAGTTCTTATCTCCACCACTATACAGATGTCTCCAGCCTGAGTCAAATTCATGCCCAAATAGACAAAAAGTGAGGCAGCGGAGATGCTCTCGGAAACTATCTAGTTAGTATGCAACTAGATTTCTAGTGAGATGAACTTATCAAATCTTAGCTGGAGAGAACATTTTTTCATCCTGTATATGTTCAATATAAAAGCGCTACAAACCCTACTAATGCAGCCTTCTAGTGTGTACAGCATTGGCAGTTCTAGATATCTTTTTTACATGCCGTTTTCATCTTGAAAATAAGGTTCGAATTCCGTCAGCTGACACTTGCAAAAACTTTTTAGCTACCGCATGTCTATTATACCTGAACCTTTTCAAAGAATCGATATCAGCACGCAGCCCCTTGGGCCCAACTTATAATTTGCATTGAGTCCAAATGTTGAAGTTTTTTCTGCCGAGTCCCTCTGGGCCTGCCTAAAATAAAAAATCGTTCAAAAAGTCAACCCAATGTTTCAAAAAGAGTTACTAGTAGGAGCAAGAGCTTACTTATGGCTCCATGTCGTTTTCTAAAATGCTTGTAATGTAAGAAAAGTACGCGGGCTCGCAGACTAGATACTCGGTTACATTTACCTTATGTTTCTCTGTGTCGCGGTGCTGCTTTGCAAGAACTGAGTTGCCAAATACTGCATTACATTCTTCACACCACGCAGCGAGCTTCCTTCTGTATATATCAGGGTTACAGCTGGGCAATGTTTTACATATATTTAGTGCACTTATTTTCCTTTAAGGTTTGCTATCTTGCTCTCAAGTGTATGGCTATTGGACTATTACATGCATGGTCATCTACTACCGTGTTTAATAGCTGGTCTGCAAGATCATTTTTCATGGCTTAAAGCGAATCAAGAATTGCAAGCATGAATACATTCCAAATATGCTTGGCAACAGCAGCCTGTCTTGTCATCGCTGGTGTATTGTTTGTCCTTTTTCCTATAGTGCGTCCCTTCTTTGATGAATCCTCAATACAGGGTGCATGAGAATTCGCATCTAACCAATGGGTGATAGCTCATTCCCTTGGAATCGGTGGATTCATTTCGTTGTCACTTGGTTTCTTGGGTCTATATCTTTACTTGCGCGATGCAGGAGTAGAAGGGTGGCCCTTGAGAGGGTTCGTACTTTGCCTGGTTGACGTAGGTCTAACTTTACCTTTCTTTGGAGCAGAAGCATTTGGCCTTCAGGTCATCGGCAGCACTGCTGTAAACCACAATAACGCCACTCTGATAGCATTGGTGAATCAAGTAAGGTTTGGTCCGGGTACAGCATTTATCGTGAGTAGTTTGCTTTGCGTCGCAGCAGCAACAATAGTCATGGCAGTCGTTGTTTGGAAGTAGCAGGCTCTGCCAAAATGGAGTGGCATTGCACTGGCAGCGGGTTTCACTATCTATATTCCACAACTACAGAGCGACCTAGGTTTTCAAGTAATCAGAATCGGGGTTGGGATTTTAATTTTGATTGGATGCTGTTGGTTGGCATGAGGAATGGTTCGCAGACGAGCGAGCTTCTATTAATTTGGCAACAAGAAGACATAAAAAAGATGTAGCATCCACTATGCATTAATGAGGGCTGGCGTCGTGAACTAATAGAGTATCTTCACGCTGTTTAATCTTTGAGTGATGATGAGGCCAAAACCCCATTCTCGATCACTAGGAAGAACCCATTTATTGAGTGTCACTGAAAAATTATAATAATGGCAGCATTTGAAAACATACATCTGACATCTGCAATTGCACTTGGCACATTGGTAATAGCCATCCTAATGTCACTAATAGTGTCCCCTACTTTGTCTTCTGCTTCTGCCACTATGGCAGATCTAAATCAAACACAAACAGAGGAAGCAGGAGGAGCAGAAACAGAATTAATAACAGGAGCTGAAAAAGAAGAAGATCCAATACTACTCGTAAGCCTTTTAGCTAACGAACTAAAGACTAGTATTAACAAATCAGGTGCAATTTTAGAAATTACAAGTAGATTGCCAAAGGTGGGTTCTACTCCGTTTGCAAGTTCAATTAGTCCTGAATTTCATGGGATACCAGAAGATGCTGATATGCCAAAGAGAAAGGTAGCTCAAGACATTCTAGCTGTAGACAAAGATTTTCAGCTCGTATATTTCCTAATGCCAAATGGTGATATCTATTTTGAAGAGCCATATTCTAGACAAGAGAATCTAACAATAAACAACCTTGCTTTTAGAGATTATTATAAAGGGGTTCTTGAAACTGGCGATACTTATTTGAGTAACGTTTATCTTTCTGCCTCTTCAGTCGAGCCGCAAGCCAGTATAGCAGTTCCCATATATCTACAGCAAAACAATAATGCAACGCTAGTAGGAATATGGGGTGGTGGGTTGAACCTGACTATGTTGAGCAAGCCTCTTAAATCACTTAATTTATCTGATAATGAGCGTATTGTATATGTAGACGGACAGGGACAAAAAATTGCAGATTCAGTAGAAGACAACCAATTATTAATGTGCAATACTAATGAATCATTTGCTGATCTACAAAGTTTTAGAAACGCCATAATAAATGGGGAATCAGGTACTATAACAGAACTAGTTAATGGTACCAGCATGCTTGTATCATACCATCCAGTGAAATCATTCTCTAATGTGTGGGCTGTTCTTTACATGCAGCAACAACCACCGTCATCTAACCAAACTGTTAATCCAGAGCAAGGAATGGCGCAGTAACAGAATAGTAACGCAATACATAGGCGTATTGTGACTTCTTTGATTGAGTTTAATGCCATTCAGCGAGCAGTTATACTTGTCAGTCCAATACTTGGCGGCAAAATAGATTTTGTGCAGTAGTCTTAGTAACATGGTGTGGAGGGTTAAATTACCTGCGTAAATACGCATTGATAGATTGGAAGCCATTTCGCAATGCATTGAACAAGTCTAACAGAAGGATGTTTTAACATTTTCAGATTTTTCACTTATGCATGCTTTTTCATGTTTAGAATCTAGGACCCTTCACTGATATCTAACTGCTACTTGACTACAGACTGCTAACCAGATAAATTGAATAGGTTGAGCGGATAAAGGCTACAGTCGGAAGGTTATTGCTTGTAAAGAAAGAAAAGGCGGGAAGAAGATCGCTACAATTTAAGTTGCTATGAGTCCTATACCCTAAGTGGATGAACACATACGTTATCATTCTTTTTCCTGTAGTGGCAAGACCATCGTACTTCTTGGCAATTAGTACCATCAGTAATAACTATGCTAATGCAATCAATCTATTTTGTGACATGGCAAAGTCAGTATAGCATATCAGAAATCATGTGCAGATTTGATCATGGTAAGCTCTGTGCTGCGCCGAGCCCCATTCTGCAATAAATATGACAGTGTATACAATGTCACAGGTTGCCCATCTAGGCTATATTATACAGCAAACACTCCATAACAGGATGCCCTCCAAAAGTATAGCACATAAAACACAACAATTCACATTTTACCGATATCTTCATACCACAAGTTAGGATTGTTTACAATGAATCTATGCATCATTTCCACGCATTCTGGGGAATCAACATTGACAACCTCAATACCCTTAGATTCCATGAATTCTCTGGCTCCCTCAAAGTTTCTGGACTCTCCTACAATAACCCTACTAATTCCAAATTGGACTGCTGCTCCAGCACATAAATAACAAGGCATCAGCGTTGAATAGATGACAGTCCGTTTGAATGTGCCTATTCTGCCAGTATTTCTAAGGCATTCTATCTCTGCATGATCGGTTGGATCATTATTTTGTACACGCATGTTATGTCCTTTGCCAATTATTTCTCCATCCCTTACAAGAATGGAGCCGATTGGGATTCCTCCTTGTTTTAGCCCCTGTCTTGCTTCGTCTATAGCATACTTTAGAAAACTACCATTCATCGAATCTGTGTGCATCTATTTGCTCAGATACTTATTAGATCTACTAGTAATTGTTGGAATTCGTTAACAGTTTTCAAGGGTTATTGAGCCAAAGCGGTATTGACAAGAGTTCCGATGATAAGGTTAATGCTATTAAGATTCCCAATAGGGGGTTCAACTAGAAGCTTTACAAATACAAGCCTATTCCATTATGGAAT
>CAYWRR010000135.1:0-6373 GCA_964460425.1 uncultured Nitrososphaera sp. | reverse complement strand
GGCCAGCTTCAAATAGCAAAGTATTACGTGCTCAGGATAGCGATCAGTCTGCTAGTAAAAGCAATTAAGAGCTACCTATCGCAGAAAAGAAAAGTGCCAATATCACTTTAAAGTAAGAGAACTTGGCTTAAGTTAACAGAGCCAAAAGACATACCTTCTGCTTATATTTCATTATTGCTCCTCTAATCCTTCTTCTTTTTTCTTGTTTTTCTTCTTTTATTCGTTCTACTTTGACAATACTCGATCTTCTATTTAGACCATGGAGGTCAGCCTGGTATCTGACACCATAAGAATATAGAAGTTCAATGAACGACCGATCTTTGAAATTTAGCAACATATTTTTTCCATTATTGCTTTTTTTGCAGGTATACGAGACATTACTTCCTTCAAAGGGGTAAAAAGGGAAGCGATGGACTTCATAATCTCCTCATAGATGTCAACTATTTTCCATGTTTCCACGCTTAGGCTAAAGTTATTGTTGTATGGCTATATGTTTATTGAGCTTTTTTCAATAAAATACAAGAATAGTCATGCAAAGTACGTTCCCATTTTGTTTCAATGCTGTTAAGTGTCATACACCTGTACTTGGGTTATAATGATGAGTACTATTCCAAAAAAAGGACTAAAAGGAGGATTATTGAAGAGTGGTAGCAATATCAGCAATATTACTAATAGATTCGTTGATATTCTAATCATAACTGTAGCATTAGTAGAAGCCATCTCATAAACACCTCCTGAGCAAGATTATCATATACATCCAAGCTGAACAAATCCAAGAAAATTCTCTGCATAACAGTCATGACGCACCAGGATATGTCGGAAATTCTGCAGCCATGCAAACAGCCTCTCTCTATCTTCCACCTGCGTTTGTAGCGACGCAATGGCTGGCCGTCTTGCGTACTCGACACCTGCCTGTTATAGCTGTGCGGAGCTATGAGTTCAACTTCATGGTCTACTGCCAGCTTGACATCAAGGGGGGTCACTGTCGTACGCCTTATCTCCTGCAAAAGATGTTCCGGCTTTTGGCCAGCGACAAAACACTTGGAGACAGTTGCTTCAGCAAGGGTGGTTACTTCATGCGGCAAAGCAGCAGGCGCAACGTATACGGAGACAGCAGGAAGGCCATCAGCAATATCTGATATTATTGCCATGAGCTTCGTACCTTTGCCACGCTTGGACGCTCCAACGTCGCCCCTCCCTTTTCTTAGCCACTAATTGCTGGAACCTCCTTCTATGACATGTCTGGTATGGTGGGGGGTACCTGTCTGGCATGTCATGCCATGGAGCACCAGTGCGGAGGATCCACAGGATGCCATTCATGACCTCTCTGGAATCTTTCCATGGCCTACCCTTACCATCGGGGCGTCGTGGCAAGTCAGGGATTAGTGGCTGGATGATGAACCACCATTAGTACGTCAAGTCCATAGCTAGACCTAGATAATATTGTTGATGCACCATCATTTATGAGATGACTTCTAGTTATTATTGTGACTATCGTCAGTTACGGTACGATGGCTATAGCACCTACTGCAACAGTTCAGTCAGCATTTGCCCTCTAGGTTAATAATAAGGCTACAAATATGTTCTTGGTATCTATACATCTGGGATAGCTGCTTTTTGCTTTTGAAAGTATTTTCACCATTGCATGTTAATTGAACTGAATCACATATACTCTGTGGACAAAACTTTTGCTACATTAAAGGACTGTTGAAATCAATCCTCTTGTTCTATTGGGCTAAAGCGAGTATCTCTCTTGAGATAGCCTTGTTTGCCAAATCGCGAGGTCTCCATCAAGAGAGTACGATCCTTGGCTTCATTTATCAGCTGATGAGACTGGTGATCAGACAGGCCATATTGTTGTTTCATCACCTCTACAAGATCGGCCTCTAAGACGGTATTCCTTAGCTCGTCAAATTCTTCCATAAGGTCTTCAACTGAAACCCTGTGTTGTTCCTTTTCTCCATCTCTCATATATAGAAAAGACTAGTGGTACGATCTGAATTTAAGCTCTATGATTACCCTGTCATGCAATGCAGGAATTCTCTATAAATAGTAAATTTCGGTAGATACAATGCACATGTAAGGGGCTGCTCTTATGTCTCTGACCACCTTTGCCATGTAGTTAGAGACATTCAATTATTCTTCTATTAAAAATCATCAAACCTCCTTCTCACTTACACGAGGATCCCGCAACAAATAAAAAATAAAAAATATATTCTTTACTGTTGGCCTACACAACATTATGGAATACGTAATATCACTTGATCAAGTTAGCAAGAATGATATAAAAAAGGTTGGCGGAAAGGGCTCAAACATTGGAGAGATCATCAACACGCATATACCTGTTCCTAAAGGATTCGTTGTAACTACAGCAGCATTTGACAGGCTGATCGATCTATATAACCTTGAACACAAGGTAGAGCAGACCCTGGAAATCATAAATTTAGACGATACTGAAACGCTGTTACAAGCTTCTGCACAGATAAAAGAAATGATTCTTTCTTGCAATATGCCTAAGGAAATCAAGTCAAAAGTTATTGAGGCGTACAAGAGTTTGTTAGAGTCTGACATTGTGCGTGGTGGTGAGGTAGATTTGTTACCATTAGTTGCTGTTAGAAGCTCTGCTACTGCAGAAGATCTTCCCACGGCGTCTTTTGCAGGACAACAGGCTACTTTTCTTAACATAAGAGGCGAGGATCAACTAATAGAATCAATAAGAAAATGCTGGGCGTCATTATATGAGCCACGTGCAATCTTTTACCGTGCAAAGCACGGATTTGTTAGAGCTAGCATCGCCGTAATAGTTCAGAAAATGATAGATTCTGAAAAGTCAGGCGTTATGTTCACAGTCGATCCTACTACAGGTGAGAATGTAGTGTTAATTGAGGCAGTATGGGGACTTGGGGAGAGCATCGTAGGAGGAGAGGTCTCGCCTGATTCATATAAGGTCACTAAAGATCTAGAAATTATTGATGTCCAAATTTCTAGCAAAACAAAGATGATAATGCGAGACTATTCTTATGACACTACCTTAGAGGTTGATGTGCCACAAATCAAGATTAATCAACAGGTATTGACCAAAGATGAGATTTTGGAGCTCGTCAAATATGGATTAAGACTTGAACAGCATTTTAGTGTGCCACAGGATATTGAATTTGCCATATGGCAAGGCAAGATCACAATCCTGCAGACAAGGGCAATTACCACTAAGGCAAAGGTTTCTAGAAAGGAATGGGTCGTAGGCAATCAGTTACTTAGAGGAATTGGAGCATCGCCTGGGGCTGCCAGTGGAAAGGTTAGAATTGTAAAGGAAAAGAGAGATGTCTTGAGAATTCAAAGTGGTGACATAATTGTCACTACCATGACCACGCCTGACCTTGTTCCAACCATGAGCAAATCATCTGCAATCATTACTGACTTGGGAGGTAGGACATGCCACGCTGCGATAGTTTCAAGGGAGATGGGAGTTCCAGCAATAGTTGGCACACAACAAGCTACAAAAATTTTGAAAGAAGGTCAAGAAGTAACCGTAGATGCATACAGTGGTATTGTATATCAAGGCAAATTCGAAATAGCTAGTGGCATAGGTAAAGTCGCTGAAGAACCCAGGATCACAGCAACCAATACAAAGGTGAAAGTTAATCTCGCCTTTGCACAAAGATTACAGGAAATAGCGGCCAAAGCAGACGGCGTAGGACTGTTGCGAATAGAACACATGATTGCCCAGTTTAGCGTACATCCTGGAAAATTGCTCAAGAGTGGCCGTCAAGAAGAATATATACGAATTCTAATAGACGGAATAAGACCCATCGCCAAGGCTTTCAATCCAAAACCAGTTTGGGTAAGAACCTTAGATGCAAGATCAGATGAATTCAGAAATTTAGAAGGTGGCGAGGAGGAGCCGCATGAAGATAATCCAATGCTGGGCTGGCACGGTATACGCAGGAGCTTAGATGAGCCCGAACTACTGAGATCAGAATTCCGTGCAATCAAGAAAATGAATGAAGAAGAAGGCCTTACAAACCTGAATATAATGCTGCCATTTGTGATTTCAGTAGAGGAGGTGCGAAGAGCCAAGGAGATAGCCCACAATGTGAGTTTGCCGGCCACAGCCAAAATTGGTATAATGGTGGAAACGCCTGCTTCTGTAATGATAATTGAAGACATCTGTAAGGAGGGTATATCTTTTGCAAGTTTTGGAACTAATGATTTGACTCAGCTAACTTTGGGCATTGATAGAAATAACTCGAGGTTGGCGAAATATTCTTCTTCCTTTCATCCTGCTGTTTTGCGTTCCATGAAGCAAGTAATAGATGTATGTAATCGATATGGAGTAGAGACGTCAATTTGTGGAGAAAGTGGAAGTAGCCCGGAGATGGCCAGGATTCTAGTAGAATACGGCATAAAGAGCGTATCGTGCAATATGGACGCTATTGATACCATACGCAAGGTTGTACACCAAAAGGAGCAAGAGCTTGCTAATAACGCATAGTTTGACCAAGAGGTAATGGAGATATTTCGCTATTGGTGCGCAAAGGTACTTGTTCTAGCATTACTCGGATCCCATTGCATGCATCTGGCTCTAGAATCAAATCTCAGGTTCTAGTGTATATCATTTGTGACGTCTCTTTTCTTTTGAGACAACCCTTCTTTCAGAAGTGTTACTGTAAAACTTCTTATTGCTTTATTGTTAGAACGAGCCGTAGCAATATGATGTCAAAAGCCAGATATCTTGTTGAAGCTATATTCTTGTTTAGAGGACATATGCATATATGCTGTATAATATAGGGTGCAAACAATATTGATATCTATGCCCTTCCATCTTACTGTTAATGACGCGAGCTACTTACAGAAAGCATGGTAGTGACTCTCCCTCTACCGTATCTGATGGGTACACGATAGTGTTGCCTTGTTCTACATCAAAGATATCCCTAAACAATCCCATTCTAATTGCAGGATTTCCAGACGGCGGAATGATAGGCTCTATTAGCATTAATCACATCATTGAAAATCTAGCGATGCATCAGATAGCGTCAGTTGAATCCCGACATATAATGCCCGCTGCCATTTTCATAGGCAAGAGATTCAGGCACCCATTTAGGATGTATGCAAATGATTCAGGCACAGTGTGTGCCTTAATATGCGAAGTGCCAATACTAGCTAGGGGGATATGTTCGGTCACAAACACCATAATTGACTGGAGTATTAATGCTGGCACGGGGGAAGTACTAGTACTAGGTGGCATATTGCCGACTAATTTTAGTCCTCCATTCAGTGATGGACGAAAGCCATTGCTCCTGCAGAATCAGGTAGCAGGAAACACAAAATATGCAGATGAAACCACCGCAGAAATGCAAGTGCCTGATGAGGCTATAATAGTTTGTCTTGCTGGCTCATTGCTATCTACGTGCGCGGCTCGTACCATAAAATGTACAGCGTTGATGGTCCCCACCGTGCTGAGCTCCCCTGATCCAGAAGGAGCCGTTATAATTCTCGAAGCCTTGGCCAAGATTCCTGTTGGTATAAGCATTGATACTTCTAGTCTTAGAAAAGAGGCAGAAACTGTAAAGAAACATCTTAACGAATTTATGAAAATGAGCCAGCAACAGATAATGGAGCATGAACGAGCAACCACCAGTGATATTGAACAAATATACAAATGAGAAAATATTTCTTCCTTTCTTTGTGGTTCAATAAACCACTTAATTGCCTTGTTTTAGCAGGTTCAAGGACTGATTGATAGATTGTTTCACCTCATTGAGGATATCTGTCAGTGATGTTTACCATGGCTCCTTTCATTTTGCTCCAGTTCGTCATTGTAATATTTCATCCATGAATAGGTGTGTTGTAGATTTTCAAATATTTCAAATGGCAGCAGTGTCTGCTTACCGCCTAGTATAACGGCATCCCACATGTCCGTGAAAAACGGCTTGTAATCTTTATATTATATTGGAGTCTTCTATGAAGGTTAGCTTTTTCTTTAGATCGTTAGTTACAAACTTGATGACCTGCTCGGCACTCTCCCTTTTTTTCCCGACTGACCCTTCTTTTCTCAATCAAGTTTTCCACGTATACTGCACCATAGATTATTGCAGCAATTAATGTCATATCCGCAATCAGGTAATCCCATTCAATCGCCAACTATGCTCAGCCTTCTGTAGTAGATCCTAAGGCTTTAAGCCATCATATATCTTGGCTAAATGCAATGCAATGCTAAGTGCTTTATTCTTAGATATAATGCAAGAAAATCCTGGTCTTCAAAATGTCCCTACAGAATGCAAGTAGCCGGATTAGTTCCCCCTTTTACGGGAAAGCAGCAGGCTCTGTTAACTTAAGGTGGTACTATTATGATGCTTTTACTGTCAAAAGTTTA
>CAYWRR010000134.1:3403-6377 GCA_964460425.1 uncultured Nitrososphaera sp. | reverse complement strand
TGTTGTGGTTCTAATATCAGCACCTTACATACAACATGATAACAATGGCAAAGAAGAAAAATATCAACCAATATTAGAGGTTAATGAAGCATCATTCTTGTCAGGTTTTTCAGTCTCCGCTTGCTTTTCTATTAGGCCTCGTGAGGACGTTGCTATCCTAGCAATAAACCCAAGTACGGCTCCGAATACAAAATGTATAGCTAGTGCGCCATATAGGATAGACTCTGACATCTGGATTAGCCTTTCAGCTGTTAAATGCGTCGTAGATCCTGTTGGCGATGTCAAAAACATATTCTGCAGAGTTGGTTCTATCAGGAAAGAGTGCAACGGAATAAACAGAATCGCCCAGACTACTATACCAGTTGAAACTCCTGTTCCGAATGCCTTGAAAGTAGAATCTGTTCGAAGCTGTCTTACTCGGTCAGAAATTATCATATAAACAATCCCAATTATGGCGCCAGTTATCATATGAAGTACAAATCCTAAATAAATTGCTGGCCATTCCGCATTTTGTCCTAGTGACACGCCAACCATCTGGTAAAATGTTCCAGGTGGCAATCCCAGCTGAGCACCAGCGGCCAATATCAATCCAAAAATCGCCCACGCCGCAACAAGTCCACAAACAATGCCTGATTTTATAGAATCTAGTATCGTTGGCATCCAATTAGCAGTATTTTGTGAAGGTTGCATAGTTTCTACTATTGCAAATCAAATATTTACACTTTTTGAATCTTAACACTGTAAATGATTGCTATCTAATTTTAGATAGGATATTAATTAGTAGGAATATTGTGTGAATATGTAATTCTTTAAATGGAATTTGCGAGTAAGACTCACTTCCTTTTATGTGGCAAGAAACTGCAGCATAGAACTCAACAGCACAAGTTAAGGTGCTAATCTTGTAAGCCTTATATTATCAACTCTAAAGTTACTACGAATGTCTATAATCTCGTCTATCATCTGGTTAGAATCAGGTCTCTTGTATTCTTCTTAAGCATACAAGACCTTCTTCAACCATTGCATTCGATGTTAAATGTGTGAGAACTATTCCAAATTTAGAAGAGCCAAAGCCGTTATAATCGCCAATCTACTTGACTATGTCTCGTGAAGTGCCGCATCTTCTATATGTTTCCAATTCCTTACCTTGTTGGATCGCCATCTGTGTTGACTTTGCAGAGAAGACGTTACCTTGCTGACCAATGTATTTGAGATTATACTCCCGTTCAAATCCTGGCGGGCCCATGCTATAATAGATGGATGGCTAGCTAGTTGAAACATTGTGATATGTGATTCAAGTTTTACCAGCTACAAGATAGCAGAGAAGCCACACATACAAAAGTCTTGATTTTCTAGGATTAACGTAAATGGCTTCTTTTGATCTTGGTTTGGTAATCTACGTTATATTGACCATATCTCAATTTTTTACTAGCCCAAATGCTTGACATCTGTCGGGTTAGCTTTTTATAACATTATTTGCAAAATATGTTTATTCGAGCGAGTGTGCTATACTGTGTATATGTTCAAATTTCTTCTTATTTATCCGAGATGTCTAGTTGAGCAGCAAAGATATGCAGCAGCAACGTCCTAAGGTCATCACTTCAGTGGCTCCCTATGTAACTATTGCAAATTCACTGCAGGCTATTCAGCTAGCGCATGAAGATGGATTTTCTGGAATAGAGCTCAACGAAGACCATCTTCATCTCCTCGTGCAAGCCAAGGCAAACTGCCTGAACCTGATGCGTGAATATAGTGCAAATAAACACATGGTTAATTCCATTCACGGGACGCTTTTCCGGCCAAGCATTGATTCAGAAAACCAAGCAGAGAGAAAATCGGCAGTAGAATATACGTGTAAAACACTTGACTATATGGAATCTGCCGGAATTTTGAGAATGGTTCTGCACAGTTTCAGTGATTTGCCTGCTTTCTTTGGTCCTAAGGCAGAACACGCTAATAAAATAGGATATTTTATAGGATGTAGGGTAATACAAGTCTATGGAATTTTGGCTCCTGCCGTGAAGGCTTACCGGCAAATGAGAAAAGAAAAGATAGAGGCATGTTTTATTCGGTCACTTGCAGAAATTGCAAAGTATGCTGCAGATAAGAAAGTCGATGGCATACCTATCGAAATTGTATTTGAAGAACATTATTCAGATGCCATTGATTATAATAATATTTCATATGGAAAAGGAAATTTTGTTAATGTGATCCGAGGCGTCGATACTGCGCATCAGCTAATAAGAACTGGACAAAATACGGACCTATCTGAGATATTTGAGCCAATCCACTTCCATGCGGTCGATACAAACGGTATAATAGACGATCATAGGACATTAGGTAAGGGCAAGGTAAATTTCGAAAATAGTATACCAGACATAATCGAAAGAAAATTGACAAATACTATCGTGATAGAAGATAGTACAAGGAATAGTGCGCTAAAGTCTAAGAAAATGCTGACATCCATGATAAAGAAATGCTAAGCACGGCAGCCTCTCTCCTGGGGGTTCTTCTTTACTAATATATCGTTAATGTTTAAGGGTTGCTTCCATGACCACAAGAGGATGCAAGCAAAAACAAGAGGTCTTGGCTATCTTGGCTCTAGATTTGTTTTCTGCCAATCACACAACAATAGGCAAGGGACCAGATATTGTAGATCATGAAATTGCAGAATAACTGGAAAATAACAGCAGCCATCCTGCAATTTTGATCTTCCGGTTCTCCTTTGAATTAAAGCCTGACCAGGTAAAGGCTGTATAAGTTTGATTAGTGAATCAATGCAGAGGGTCAATCATTTATGGTAGTGGTACTGGCAAGACATAGATTGTGTTTGAACGTGCAGAAAGGCAGCTGGGATGAAATGTACTAAGAGGAGGTCCGATCTCTCTCCTAATGCTAGTCCTGCGAATCTTATTCTAATTGAGCAAAATTGCAGAGTTGGCTTATCAGATATGGCAAACAATCGGAGAAAAATAGG
>CAYWRR010000134.1:0-3393 GCA_964460425.1 uncultured Nitrososphaera sp. | reverse complement strand
CTTTTGGGGAGGGGCAAAAGAAGGATATTTGAGAGATAACAATTAGTACTCATCAAACTGCAATAGCCAGTCAAAACATTGTAAAAAGAGTAGATATGGTAAAATTCTTGATCAGGTCTTTGCACCTTGCAAACACAACAGCGCGATCATTTAGAATGATATTTAATATTCTCTCAATGGCAGAAAGGCGCTTTTGGGGCTCATATCAACTACTGATGAAGCTTATCCGAAGAACCAACTAATCATGGAAATCATTCCGCCAGCTAGAAGATACCTTATCAAAGATGTAGTCGCAGACGGACGCTGCTTGGCAAGGCCAATTATCAATCCAGTAAAAGTGAACCTACAGAGCAGAAACAAAAACCTATGATGAATATAGCAGGAAAATAGGGACTATCTCTGCACGATTCAAAAGATATGGCGATGAGGCAATGATAGAGCTAGCAAGACAAGGAGGCTTTCCAATATGGTAGGCAAAGGCGTGGTTCCTAAACGCCAGGAAAATAAAAGGCTGCTTGCTTTAGCAGAGAACAAGATGGCAACTACTGTAGAACTGATAAAGACAAAGGACCCAGCCTAAAGTTATGGTTTTAAGTGAAACGCTTGAATTCATCCGCAAACTAAAGCAATAGCTCAAGTCTAAAGGTGTATAGCGACAACGCTAATCGACAGCAGGATGCCGTCACCTAGGAGGCAACAGGTACTATCAGAAGGGGAAAAAGATCTACCCCTTGCTTTCAATTCATATGCTTGGAATTGGCTATGACGTTCCTGAAGTCGGAATAGACATAATAATTCTAGCAACAACTTCTAACATGAACCATATAGTCCAGAGGATAGGAAGAGTGCTACAAAAAGTTAGGGCAAACAGACAGCACTGGTGTATGCCATATATGTGTCAGATAGCAAGGCTGGTAACCACTTGGGGTGTGTGAAAAGCGATATTATAGATAAAACGGTAGGCGAAACGGGGACACTAGGATATAGCGCCGGCAGTTTAGAACTGTACAAGATCGATGGTTTTAGGTCAATATCGCTAGCGATAATTTATAAGTGATTATTGTAGATGTTGGTTATGAAACTAATTAGCCAAGAGAAATCAAATCAAACGGGACTGTCATTTGAGGTTAGAGTGACTGCTGCTTTAGGTATTTCATTAGTTGCAGATGCGCTTGACTATATTGGCGCTCCCATCTTCGCACTACCAATTGTTGGTGATGCTGTAGATGCAATCGTGATGGCTATATTGTATAATCTAACCGGTAGTAAGACTTCTACAGTTATAAACTCAATAGAGTTCATACCGTTTATCGGCGACATGATACCGGCATATACTATATCTACTCTCTTGTGGATTCTAAGAGCATCACACAAAGAAAGGACAATGAGGACAGTCTTACGATGAATCGATCAAATCATACAGGTTCAATCACAAGAATTAATGATCATATTGGCCATAGAAACATTGTCTACCTAGATAGTGGTAGGACTACTCAGGAAAGCCTTAGGACAAGAGTCACGCGGCTTTATGCTATCTTCAGAAGTAGAACATACTGAAGGTAATCACAGCACCTAGTGTAGATTAATATCGGCTATCGCGTCATCTCTCTGTCAAGGCGGCTACAAAAACTTCAAGCTCTCTATTCATACAGTCATGGTAAAGAAATTATCCAAATCCCGGAGCATCCACTGAGAATTGGATTGCATCTAATCTGAACATTTTTTCTCTAGACTACTCTGGGCCATTATATTGTTAGTGTCCCAAAAGGTAAAGCCTACTACATTATAGTTTCAGCGTAAGTAGTAGCCATTGCTTCGCACCTCTAGCGGGTCTGGGTCTTAGCATATGATCTCTCTTATACGAAACCTTTCTAGCAGTTATTACTACTCCTTTTGTTAAGATGGCGCTGTCTCGCCAGTTGCTTTTCGAACCATACCTGGATGCTGTTCTTCATGATGTTTTGCTTCATCTTCCGAGTCAAATACCAGACCACACGCCATGCACCGATAGCTTCCTGGTGTTGCTGCCATTACCAACATATATACAGTAGAATATGCAATATACACATTAAACAACAATTTTCTAGGCTAAATGGAAGAACCTAGGAGCCCTAACTCATAAAAAATTCCCAACTTTGATTTAGTTCTTACAAGTTGACATACGGTCTAAGCACTCCGCTTAGAAAGGTTCAACAACTTTCACATAGTTTTCTCTTACTATAGTGGCATAAATGATTTAGCCACCAGATCCAAAATGCAGGAGGGGTTGGAGTCCCAGCCTTTGTCACTTGTAATAATTTCAAAAGTTTAAGCTCTGCAAGCATATGGACCTATTACAATAATAACATTAAGAATCTACCGATCCTACGCAGAGAAAAGTTTTTAGCTTTCATTGTCTTATCCCAATGATCCTCTTTCTGGAGCGATATCACCTCACGGCCCGACGACTCTGCTCTATCGTCTCCTTTTAGCAGAATCTTTCAAAAGAGCTGTATCAAAAGTTATCGCTAAAGTTTCTCATATGCGAATCAACATCTGCCTGGAGATTGGAAGGATTCTTTATTTTATGTTCATGTAAACTTTCGTGTTCTCTGCTCTCGATCTTCCTTTTATGCTCATCTCTGACGTGGTGTAGTCTATCTTTTTCATGAATGAATTCTTTACCACATTCGTCGCATTTTACAATTGGATGGTGGTGGATATGCCTTGCATGACTAATTAGATCTTCGTATTTTGTGAATTTTTCACCGCATTGGTCACAAACATATTTTTCTTTTTTATGAAGAATGCCCAAACTATTTCTGGATAACTGGAAGTTGATGGCTATTAAAAAAGATTTTTCTCTGCTAGCTGCATTCTGCACGCAGAGTACTTCATGTTATACAAACATTTGGACGGGTACTCGGTGTAGATGATAAGTAAATCCGACCAGATAAACTGGCTTAGAGGTGTAGGGTTGCAGATGTATATGCTGCTCGTACGTGGAATGTATGAGGACATGGATAGATTTGCTGCCCCTATAGTGTTACCCTAGATCTTTGTTCATAGGGAACACAGCGGCGGACAAAAATATAACGGATAAGCTAAAGAACCGCGATACACAAAGAAGAATACATATGAGCGAGCAAGAAGACAAAACTCCTGAGCAAGTATCAGATGAAGATTACAAAGTAGCGCCAACAAGTGCAGATGAAGAGAGACTAAAAAAGCACCATGCTGCTACCAAAAATAAAGAACAACAACAATAAGCAACTGGCGAAAATTATCAGCTTCCTACAGATACAAAGATGAAAGGGGAGCTAAGGGAAGGAGTAGAACAGCACACTTAGCGTCACAGTCTATGAAGCGTATTCAAAGTGATCATCACCATCACCACCACTGCCTAAAGAATAC
>CAYWRR010000133.1:0-6390 GCA_964460425.1 uncultured Nitrososphaera sp. | reverse complement strand
TGCTCACAAAACCATTCTGCATATCTACAACAATTAAAGCTGGTACAATTTTACGTCCTGATGGAAAATCGGCTTGAAACATCTTTGATATTAGAGAGATACAGTGAATATATATAAGTACCCTACTCCCCTCCCCTCATTACCAAGATACTTTGTAGTAGCTTGATCTTGATTGGCAGCCGCGGAAAAAGATTAAATAAACTGTTGAAGTTGCAGGCAATAATCCTAAGATAATATTATAATAATAATAAAAATGAACTAGCAGAAGAGTAATTAGAGGAGCTTCAGGAACAAGATCTCTATAATCTCGAATTCCCACCGACTTCTGTTCATAGTTCTAGATCGTGGATTTTGAAAGTGTATAACCTAGACCTGAAAACCTTGTTGTTAAAGGATTCATCTTTCTATCGGATAAGTAGGACAACTACTATATTTCAAGGGCTAAAAAAGAGATAATCAATATTTAATCTGATAAGTTTCTATAGTCCATTCATATACATAAATTGCTATCATTAACATTTGTTGCTCGCTATTAATCCTGATTATACAATGAATTAACAATTCCTGAATAATCGTAAAGTTCGTAAACTGTTGTATTTAGAACTCTCACTTCAAGCGCTGTGGCAGCAACTACTACCTCAGATGCGTTTACCGATTATTATTAGTCTTATTAGGAACATATTTAGAGAATGGAGATATTTATATTATGAATGCAGATGAATTTGCATCTTTTTATCCCTATGAAAGGATTTGTAAATCCCCTAATAACAGGGGCAATGATAATTATAACACTTTATGCTTCAACCTCAGACTTTGTACAAAATTTTGGAGCAAAGGTGTATGCTCAGGAAAATGATACTCTTATTCTAGATGAGATGCGTGCAATACTGCGTGATCAACAGAGTGACATATCTTCAATCAGAAATTTGTCATCTGCACATCTTGAGTCTAGTACCCAAAGTTCAATGTCCTCAACTAGGTTATCTATACAGGGGGCCTATACTTCACTAAGTGTTTTCTTTATAGGTATTGGTTTAGTGGTATTTGGACTAAGATTGACATCTAGGGTCGCTCCTCAGATTGGTAGAGCTATGACTATAATGGTATGGGCATTGACTATCCCTGTACTTTTTTTGTTTGCTTTCTTCCAGTATGAAGTAATAGTTGGTAACCCGCCGGAATTGTTCAGAGAAGATCAGCCTTATCTTCTTCTTTCTTTTCTAATGTATATCCCAACAGGAATAGTTCTCTTTCTCTTACTGGCACAAAAAAGATTCATACAAGCTCAAGCGGCTCAGCCAGCACAAGGATCTAACCAAGCTAAGAAGGATGATATGTTCCAAGAACTTGATAGATTAGCTAGTCTCAAGCAACAGGGCTTAATAACAGAAGAAGAATTTCAGAAGCTCAAAACACGATTAATCTCTAGCATTTAGTAATTGATGTATTATCGCTATTCAAATGAAGATAGAACTAGGCTTGAATAGGAACAATAAGACTGCAAATATTCCCTTAAACCATACTCAAACAAAGGTTGTAATATAAGATCCACTACTACGATCTTCTACCGTGTCTACAGACTTTGTAGCATTGACTAAAAGATGATTTTCAAGATCCAGTCAGGTTCAAAAATACTATTGAAAAGGTAGTGGGCAGATCATTATCATCATCCGTCACGTCACGAGCATTTCTCTACGGGCGTCCTTTACTATCAGGGCACCTAGGCAGGTCGGGGATTAGTGGCTGGATGATGAACCACCACTGTTTGTCCATCAAATCCATCGTTACGTCTGCATAATATATTGGATGTGATTCCATTTATGGTATGGCTTCTAGTAATCAGGATATGCATTTGACGTAGTTGCCGCTGCTGACCAGAGTTTGATGATGAAGTATTATATATGTTTCCTAAAGAATGTTTAGAAACTTTTACCATTCTTCAAGGATCATTAGTTCGTATTATATGCAGGATTTTCGTGTGTGTCTCTCCATCGTGTTGTTTCACCTGTCATGGGTTACTTACTTTCTCAAGAGGTCTTCCGAATGCCCTGTTATTTCCTTTGATAAGGACCATCCCAATACTATTCTTAATGTAACAATTACGGATAATATGATAAGTTCATCTGGGGTTGGAACCACTATAGTCTTCAATATGTCACTGCCAACCTCTAAATCAAGCGCCAAAAGCAAGCCCCCTGCCAAACGAAACCTGATAGCATCTCCCTTCGGGACCTCTCCTTTTTGATGCTTGTACAAAGTTTTCATATATCCAATAAATGCAATGGCCACTGATATTCCGATGATTATACCAGCCGCAATATCTATCCCAAAAGTAATGTAGTTGATAATTTCAACTGAGAAATGTTCCAATGCTTCTGACGACCCTTCGACCAGCTCGGCGCCGCTCTCTGTTGACAAATCTAAAGCATTTAGTTAGAAACTAGGAAGAAGATATGCATTAAGTATGATTTAAATATAAATAATTAATGTAAAAAGACAAGACAGAGGCATTGTTGCAAAAGACAAGGCAATTGTGTTATGAAGAATGAAATGTGCGTCTAATCCTAGTGAAGTGTTTATACTATAATACCTCTTCTGCTCTTTCTTTTTTCAGTTCAGGGCTATGAGTAAACTTTGCTTTTAATAGAATTCCTTCAGGGGGATAATTATTACCGCCAGCCAATCGCGCAACAGCATATAGAAACGAGAGCCTAATGGATCGCAAGTCAATCACAAGGCATATTGTTATACCAACACCATTCATAATATTATACACCTGTGGAAAAGATAAAAAAGAGTTGCCAGTATGCAGTTTAATGTGATATAATAACAATAATACTAACCTCTTTAGCAAAATATATGCAGCTCATGACATGACGCTAGAGCCGGCTAGCTGCAAAAGATTTTCTAGCTTATTACTGGTTCTTGATAATACTGTGCATTAAAATATCGATTATATTATTACCCAAAGGTACCGACAAGGGTAACCTCACTTGCTAGATCTCTTGCTTCTTTGGGCAATACACTAGTATCTAAATTCTTGTTTTTACCAATTATTATCTGGTTTAGTGTTTGTTCCTTTGCAGGATGCCAATATAGAAGCTGATTATTTTTGTCCCATTCTATTTGTTTACTGGTAGCCCAAACTGAAAATTCAGGTACATAATGAATTTTGAATGGTATGTAGATAACGGTAGGCGCTTCTACGACTTTGCCCTTTAGGACTATTGTGGCATATTTGGATTCAATGTTGAAAAACAGCAGTACCGGCTCTGCAGAGCTACGCATCGGATATGGGCGTGCTACAACGTCTAGGTTTCGAGGCATCCTATTAGGTCCTAGAAGAGAAAAGTTCTCAAGGTTCCAATTATCCTTGCCCCCTTCTGTGTGGTAAAGATCATAATTCCATAAAGTTGCATTGAGTAGGTGGGCTTCTATTTGCTCAAAATTCAGGTTTAAATACTTCCCTACTTGTTCCGCTTCTTGAGATCCACCAAATTCTGTCAGAAACGGTATGAGGCCGCGTTCCCTAGCAGCATTAGCCAACTGCGCAAAAATTAATGGGAACTCTCTCTTGTACTTATATATGTTTTCAGGAATTTTCATAAACGAGCTAGCTATGGCCATCATGTCGTAGAAATGAAAAGAAAGGACACCGTTGCGCGCAAAAGTGGAAACGGAGCTGAGATTCTTTGGCAGAAAAGTAATCAATTGTTTAGAATCTAACTTTCCTTCTATCATCACATTTTCTACAAGACTCATATTGAAGGCATCTTTAGCAGAAAAGGGACCTGAGCTGAATAAATCAAGCACATTTTTATCACCATCTTGTCCCTTTGAAGAGGGCATAGTCCAGCCCACGTTGGGTTCCATAAAAATAAACAGGTCGGGATCAAACTTTCTTATTTCTAAATCTACGTTACGATAATAGTCTACAAGAAAGTCTTGTTCAAACTGCTCTTTTGGCAACCCTGCAGGATTTGGCTCGTTAAAGGGTTCAATTCCCAAGATTGCAGGATGGCCTACACCATTGTTCAGCGAGCGGAAGAATCTTGCTGTCTGGCCTATTGTTTTCTCCAAATGTGTTCTAACAGGAAAGTGTTCAAGCTTATTCTCTCCATCTATATGTGTCAGGTCATTTCGCCAAAAGGATGTGAGAGTATTTTTCACAGATTTGTTGGTAACATACTTTATCATCCATTTTTTATCTCTGAGGTCGGAGGGTTCTGGTAGCTTGTGTTCTCTATCTGTTGCCAATGCCCAATCAGGGAACCCATCTCCACCATAGAGTTCATGCGCTATATCTTGATGAAAATCCAAAAAGACGTAAAGGTTCCTTGCATACAGTTCATCAATTATTTCTTTTATACATGTTAGATATTGTTTGCCTTCCGATAAGAGCTCATCAGGATTCGGGTTTGGTCGAGGCTCTATTGCTTTCCATGAAATTAAGAGGCGCACAATGTTAAATCCCAAGTCCTTTAGACGATCTAATTCTGGTTCTACTGACTTGATCTCTTCCTTCAAATTAAGTTGGGACAAGTTCTTAGTTTCAAGGGGAGCTATTGGAAGATAAGGAGCCAGCTTGGTTCTGGAAGCAAAATTCACTCCTCGAAAAAGAAGGTACCTACCTTGGTCGTCATTAAACCACGAGCCATTCTTCCAAATGCTTTTACCGTTCCTGTTGAGTCGTTGTTGCTGCTGATATTCCTCACCTTCGGCGACAGTTCTTGATAGGGTCATAGAAGAATCTGAACGGGAGGAGCGACTGCCTCTGATCCCTGCTATGATAACATGTATTCCACTAACAGCCAAAGCTACTGCAGTCATTATTATGAGTATTGCTAAACCTAGCCGTGGAAATACCAAGACCGCGATAGCAACAGATGTGATTATTATCCCCGTGCCTAGAGAAGAAAATGTAAGCGATTCCTGTTCCTCCTTTTGCCTCTTCAGCCCGTCAATTATCCTCACCGCTCCATTGGCCAATAACCCAAACCCAAGAAAGAGCACAAGATATTTTATAACTAAATCAGGAACGATGAATCCCGGTAGGATATAAGCAATGATACCTACCCCTATTGCAATATTGATAATGCGATATTTGCGTCTACTTTTCTCAGCTTTTATTCCAGTGACTATCCTTTCTGCCCCAAGAATAATGAGACCTGTTCCAGCCAAGAAAAATAAAGCGTACTCTCCAAGCTGTGGAGAAAAAAATATCAAAATTGATAACGAGATGCAAATGATACCTACTGCAATTTGGATTAGCCAAAACCATCGTCGTCGTCGGGTTGTAGGAGCATCCAATCTTTTCATATCTTTGAATTATCCTGCTACAGTATGTGTTATTTTTAAGCTATTATATAATATTTCATGAAGACCATGTAGACCTCACAGCCTCTTCCCCCTTCCTTCCAGAGATCCCTGTAACAACTAGTCTTATGCCATGAGGTCCTAAAGGAAAAAACAGTATCTCTTGCAATGGAACGAGACAGAGTTTAGTTAGACATTTAGCACGCACCTAGAGGAATTTTCTGCCTTGGGTTATGGTGCATATGATCAACATGAAGAAGACAACTTTGGAAATGGCTATTGTAATTATTTCTATTGTACTTGCGTATGGGTGCGTAAAGGACACAGTTTATGGCATTATTGGTAAGGGACGGTGGTTAAGTTAACAGAGCCTGCTGGTACAAAAAATATCATTCACTATTCCCATAGTGGTAGTTCGATAGCAGCACCAAGTTTAGACATCATCTCTAAAAGAATCAAAACCTCGGAATACATGATAAGCCTAGGGAGAGGGATTTGAGTCATAAATCTTAACATGAGGGTTTATTGCCCCATGAATGCAAAGATGACAAGCTCGACTTTATAGCTTTTGTAGTTGCTTTTGAGTATATGTTCTGCATTATTATTGAGCAATCAATAAGTGTTGCTATAAGTATTTATATAGATCAAATTTTGATAATTCCAACTGTTATAATATTGAATTTAGATTCTACAAAATCACCCGGCTGGAAGCGTGCAGCACAGATAGGGCTTGGGGCGTTAGCCATAATCCTTGCCATATATTCCATAGTATTCCCAGGCATCACATTAGTCACTTTGGTAATCATTCTTGCTATAATATTTCTAATTGTGGGAATAGAGAAGGTTATAAGCGGAATATTTATTCCAAGCGGGTCAAGGTGGGCTACTATAGGATTAGGCATTTTAGTAATTATTTTGGCCAGCATTGCTCTTACCTTCCCTGTTGGAACGACAGTCGTACTAGTCCTGTTCCTAGGATTTGCATTATTGTTTGATGGCATTGCAAGAATAATACATGGATTTGGAGACAAAACGCAAAAAGGATGGGTACGAGGCTTTTCCATAGGGGTAGGC
>CAYWRR010000132.1:0-6423 GCA_964460425.1 uncultured Nitrososphaera sp. | reverse complement strand
CCCTCTGGGCCCGCTTTTTTTAAAAAAACGTTCAAAAGCGGACTCAATTTTATTGGGCTGAGGATTTGTATGAAGTTACTCAATGTGAGGAGATTTGAGACTACTGCTATGGAGAGTTTTTATTATTAGTATGGGATGACGAGCGTGCAGCCAAGTTTGCAGCATCTGAAAAGAAGCACTCAAAAGCATACAAGCAGAGAGAAATGGTTTGTCAGTAAAAAACCCTGATGCGTATTTTGTCTATCTCTTATGATAACTGTGGTTTTTCTACAACCACAAGAAAATGCCATCTTGTGCAATGAATTGTGAAGGTTTTTCTGCCGGAACTCTCGGCCCACTAAAAACAAAAAATGTTCAAGAAATGGACCCAATGTTTATTAGAAAATCATCGGGAAATACTTCTAGTTGCTGGCAAAGAGTGAATTTAGATAACGAAGTAATCTGTATGATGGGAAAGAATCGAAAATGAATTGCAATTTCCCTTGCTTCAAATTACGTCGATATTAAAGATGGGCTTTGAAAATAGAGAATATAGCTGAGTAATTTCTAAATCTAAATTCGTCTGAATATCAGCTGCGTCCTACGGAAATCGCCTTTTAGTTCATTGTGTGTCTGAAAGGTTTTTCTCTGAAATGCCTCTAGCCTTTGAGAAGAACTCTTATTAAGTAAAAAATATTAACAAAGAATCGCCAATGTCACAAGAACAGCAACAGCAAGAGCAGCAACAAACTACTATCCCAAAATGGTATATGAAAGCAGATTATGTTGAAACATGCAACTGTGACTACGGCTCCCCATGTAATTTTAATGGCTTTCCCACAGATGGTTCTTGCAGGGCTCTTGTTCTGTTTTCAATTAGAGAGGGCAATTACGGCAATACTAAGCTTGATGGCATAGATGTCATCGAAGCAGAGTCTTGGCCAAAGGCTATTCATGAAGGAAATGGAACTCTTCAGCTGTACATTTCAAAACACGCAACTGAACCCCAGCGCAATGCAGTGATTAACATTTTTACTGGCAAAGCAAAGGGCGAAGGCCAATTTGCACTATTTGCACCAACGTACAAGTATGTGTTGGAGCCTCAATATGTGGACATCAATAAAACCATTAACGGAAAAAAGAGCAGTTTCTCTGTTGCTGAAATCATTGATGTACAGCTTGAATCGTTTAGAAACCCTGTGACAGGAGAAGAACAAGAGACAAAAATACAATTGCCTAAAGGATTTATCTTCAAAATGGCAGATGCAGCAAAATCAAAGTTAATGAGGATTTTAACGCCTAACATGAACTTTGACTATTCTGGTCAGAATGCATACTTTGCACAGGTAGAGTATCGTGGGCCTTAAAAAATGCATCTTACATTACATCCTGTCCCTCTAGATCTTGATTGACTGGGTCTTAATTTTGAAGTTTTTTCTGCTGAGTCCATGTGGGCCCGCTAAAAAACGTCCAAAAGATGGATCCAATGTTCTTTAGTGAGAAGCGTCTGTATTGAAGCAGCAGAAGCAGAGGCAGAAGTATGCTATTGTGAAAAAGTATTCAGAATACAACAGAGTGGAATTAGTTTTTACAGCATTCATGATTGTTTTCACATTTGCAATAATCTGGCTCTTTCAAACATATTGAGCATATTTGAATACCACATCCTACACAGGTTCCATCCGTTATATTGCATGCCCAATGTCTACAGCTCACATTAGATAAGAATAACAAAGAGCTAGATTACTTTTTCTTATGGAAATAATTTATCCTGAGCCCCGAAGGAGAATATATCTATTCCTGTAGAGTTCCAGGCCGTCATGCTGAGAGACATGCAAGAGGGATAAACGCAGTCTCGGCTGTAGCCATGCATTATTTATATATTTATGAGTAGTTCATGATTTGTTAATTGTGATACAAAAGTCGCCTAAACCTATAGATTCATTTCTTGCTCCTAATAATGTTAGCGGTAAAAAATCTGAGATTCTGTATGGTGCTGAAAACGCTGTAGGAAGAGGAGTACAATTTATGCGAAATGTGAAGGAAAGGATGGATATCTTCTTCGATCACAGAGCGCCATCTATTGTTGTAGACATTGAAGAATACAGAAATGGATACAGAGACATAAGAAGAAGAGGTGCGAAGATAAGGGCATTTACTGAGATTACTAAAGAAAATGTCCCATATTGCAAGAAGCTAACGAACATGGTTGATGAGCTGCGTCATTTAGATGGGGTTAAGGGCGGCATGGCAGTTAGCGAATCAGAATATATGGCTACTACAGTTTTAGAAGAGTCAAAGCCTCTAACAGAGGTTATCTATAGCAATGCGAAGGAAGTGGTGGAACAAGGACAATATATCTTTGACACCCTTTGGAGATCATCTGTTTCTGCTGAACAGAAGATAAGAGAGATTGAAGAAGGGATCCTACCGGACTTCATACAAACTATTAAAGATCCATACAGAGTGCTAAAACTTGGTTTTGAACTTGCAAGTTCAGCTAAGCATGAGATACTTGTAATATTTTCTACAGTTAACGCGTTTCATCGCCAAGAGCGTGCAGGAGCAATAGAGCTGTTAAAGGATATGGCAGAGAGGCGCAACATAAAAGTTAGAATTCTTACACCAGAAGATGAAAGGATAAAAGCATTTGTGGAAAACGTGAGAAAACAACAAGAAGGACAAGAGGGTAGTAATAGTAATATAGATATACGCTTTATAGAGCCATCTCAGCAGATCAAAGTTTCTATTCTGATAGTTGATAGAAGGTACTCTTTAGCAGTGGAAGTAAAGGATGACACAAAAGAAACATCAATTGAAGCTATAGGTTTATCCTCATATTCCAATAGCAAGGGTACTGTCATGTCATATGCATCAATTTTTGAAAGCCTCTGGGTCCACGTGGAGCTATATCAGCAACTAAAAGTGCATGAAAAGATGGAAAAAGAGTTTATTAACATAGCAGCGCATGAGCTTCGCACTCCAATGCAACCAATAATTGGTTTATCAACTTCTCCGCGCTAATATCACAAGCAAAAAGGAGCGTGAAATACTTGATGTTATTATAAAAAGCGCAAATAGATTGCAGCAGCCTACAGAGAATCTATTAGATGTAGCAACAATAGAAAACCAATCTCTTAAGCTTCGAAAAGAAAGGGTTGACATAAACGGGCTGGTACAAAATTCCCTACAAGATATAGCTGGACAAATTGATAAGAGCAATAACATGAAAATAAGATTAGTCTGTGATCTCGCGCCAGGCAGTATTTTTGTACAAGCTGATAAAGAAAGGCTAACGCAATTAGTCTACAATCTGCTAAACAACGCCATCAAATTTACAAGAGAAGGAGGAACTGTTGATGTCAGAACAAGAAAAAGCGTTGGAACGAGTGGAGAACAAGAATATCATCATCGTGAAGCTCTAATTTCTATCAAAGATACGGGCACCGGAATAGATCATGAGGTAATGCCTAGGCTATTCACAAAGTTCGCCACCAAGTCACAGAAAGGAATAGGTCTGGGTCTTTTAATTTCAAAGATTATTGTAGATGCTCATGGAGGCAAAATATGGGCAGAAAACAATAAAGACGGAAAGGGATCTACCTTTACCTTCACATTGCCTTTGGCAACCTGACATTCAGAACATTTGTGCTACATATAGCTAAAGCCTATTAGTTGGGTCAACAGCGATGCAGGAGAGAGAAATTTGGAAATCCAATAATGCTCAACGCAACTGCTGCTAGTAATAATATGCTGCTCAAACAACAGATGAATAAGAGAGGCAAAGTCAAAAACTTCCATTTTTCTTTCTTTTTTTCACTCAAAGAGAATGTGATAGTATTATTTTTTATTCTCGCAACTGCAATGAAGGTTGTCAGGTGCCCTATTTCTTCTCGTATGATATTGTCGGGTCTAGATTTTAAAGTTTTTTCTGCCGAATCCCTCTGGGCCCGCTAAAAAATCGTTCAAAAACAACCTAATTCCTGTGATACAGCGAAACTGCCACGCAGAAATGGCTCTGCTAACTTAACCACCATCCCTTGCCAAGAAGGTTGTAAACTTACTACTACTGTTCATTCCAGTACGCAGGTATAACATGAATAACTTTAACCAGTTCCACATATGCTTCTTCCTGTCACAACCTTCTTTCCTGCACCGAAAATGGTCCTCAAAACACTCTCTTCTGTCCTTGATATGTTGTATGAACCTTTCCATTATGTTTTTCAATTTGGTACCATAAACACTATGCTTAAGTTTCAACTATTTGCAAGCATCATTTTGTACCACCAGGCACCATCTCTGTGAAAATATGCTTCCTACCAAATCTATCCCTGAGTTGCTTGAAGAACTGATAACATACGAAAAAATCGTTCTTTTTCTAGATAGGTGCACATCATTAAACAGACATTCAGGTTAGGTTCATAGGAGGCTATCCATAGCCAATAGTTCTCACCATCTACCTGAAGAAGAGTTTCATCAACAAGTATCTCCCTGACTGTATGTCTGTCAATTCCAAATCTGTTGTCTGCAAGGCTAGAGTATTTCTGAACCCATTTCCAAATGGATACATGGCTTCTTCTTTTTGTGATAGATGATCCCAGACATCTGGCTGCTAATCTAAAGCTCCTAAAACTGAAATAAAGGTATATGCCATACCTAACTATAGATGGGTTTGTTCTAGTTCTATTCATTGGTCATGAAAAGCTAGGACAAACCTAGATATAGAATTATTAGCCTTAAGTTAACAGAGCCCACCTGAGAATCACAAAATTTAATAATTTCTCACAGAAAGTATATGTGTGTACGGACTTACTATAAGTCCCTTTCACTTTGTCACAGTAGTTTCCGTATTGCTCCTGCTCTTCCTCGGCACCTCTTTAACAGCCTGGAAGGTAACCTCAGCACAACCACGACTGCAAGAACCGTCGCTAAGTCAAGCTATTGTTGCAGATTTGGCTAAACCAGCGGTAGTCCAAGTAGGCGCCGAATATGTAGCCACAGTTATTGCACCTGACTGGGGAACGGATCAGGATCTACTTCAACAAGATTTGGAGAGTTATGCAAGCGAGGGTTACGTTGATCTAGATGATGAACAGGCAGTTGCAGAATTGGGTGATACTCTCTTCTTCAGCGATCCATCAAGATATATCATCCCTGCACAAGTTAGTAGATCAACAGAAACAGTATATTCTGCGATTGGATCCGGGTTCATAGTTACGCCGAATGGCTACATTGTAACTAATGCACATGTTGTGTCTCCACCACAACAAGAATTACAAGATACACTTGTTGGAAATGCAATACAAAATTTCATACTTGAGGATTTGCAGATAGTATTTCCTGACTTCGATCTAGAAAAGGGCTACCTCACTGAGCAGGAAATGGCAGTAGCTGAAGCGGTTCAAGCGTTTTATATTAATAATGTTGGAATGATGTCAATGGGGGACATTCAATCTGGCATTTTTGCTCTAAGTAGATTCTCAGTACCGGGTGTGGTTGTTAGCGAAAGAGGAGTTCCTGCAGAAATAATACAAAGTGCGACAGGTGAAGCCATTCCTGGAAGAGATGTTGCTGTAGTAAAGATAGAGGGATCCAACCTCCCAACATTGCCTCTTGGTGATGATACAACACTGCAATCCTTAGATAGGATCATCGCGATTGGATTTCCTGGTGCTATTTCAACCTCTGGAATAATCCCTCAGCAAGGTCAGGAACCCTCGGTGACTAGCGGCGAGTTCAGCGGCTACCAGAACACTATTGGTGGCTGGAGAGCAATCCAGGTACAGACACCTATAACACATGGAAATAGTGGAGGGCCAGCGATAGACAGCTCCGGTAGGGTTATTGGAATTGCAACATTTGGGAGCCTCGATCCAGTTACTGGAGAGCCAACTCAAAGTCTTAACTTTCTAGTTCCCGTGACCATCGTAAAAGAGTTTTTAAACAGAGCAAACATCGTTCCTTCAGAAAGTGTGTTCACGCAAATGTATCGACAGGCCCTCATACACCACTCGGCTGGACGATACAATGAGGCGATAGACACTTTAGAGCAACTTAATAATTTGATTCCTAACAACCCATACGTGCTAGACTATTTAACAAGAGCTCAAGCGAATCTCGTCTCCGGGAATGGAGGAATTACAGGAAATAGCACTGGCAGTAGCAACTTTACTCAATAGGAAATAGGATCTCGTCCGCTTAGACAAAATGAGATTCTTCGTTTTCAATTCATATGCTGAAAAGGATACAACACAATCAATGCACAATAGATTCTTTTACCCTTCGATGAAAAACCACCCAAGACATCCTAGTGGATCGAAGGTAACACACCAAGAATTCATAATGGTTATACCATTATTATTATTATTATTATTATTATTAAGCATAGGAGTGTCATCTGGTATTATTAATTTTGATTCACCATCTGCAATAGCAGAATCTTCT
>CAYWRR010000131.1:4020-6446 GCA_964460425.1 uncultured Nitrososphaera sp. | reverse complement strand
CTATTTTATGACAAAAATACAAGTCTTCCTAAAAGGAAGATAGGAAATGCAGGACAAACAACAGTTTCTGCAACCAAAGCAGTGTTGGTGATGCTACTACTCTAATATCCCTTACAACAACATCAGGTACAGTAGTAAGCGTATGGGCTGAAAACTTGATTGGTACACCTGGACCAGATATTCTAGATGGTACTGATGATGACATTATCATTGGACTGGGAGGAGATGATGATAACTATTCGATGGCCTTGGAAGTGACACTATAGAGCTGGAGATAGAGACGATGATGATATAGAGATAGAGGAAACTGGCAGTACTGGTGGTGATGAAGGCGCTCAGGATGTAGTTTATGGACAAGATGGGAGGGACGGTATTAGTGCTCGTGACTCGGGAGGTGGTTTTGCATTGCTATATGGAGGAGATGACGACGACAGTATTCATGGAAGTATGTCGTGACAAGGTAGAATCTATGGAGGTGATGGAAATGACAGCCTCTGGGGTGAGAGAATCCTGTACCGATGAGACACAATTGATCTTTCTATTCACGTTGATTTTGATGCACCGACTGTAGATTCCAAAAGCAATATTTATTGTACTTTACTTAATTTTAATGAAATATCACCTATGCAGTGCGCTATAGGCTATTACCTTACTACCAATACCGGACATGGCGCATATGTAACCACGCCTGAAGCTACACTTCCAAGCAGCATCTTGCTAATCCCTGATCTTCCCCTTGTTCCGATTACAATGAGGTCTGCCCTCTCTTGCTCGGCATAATTCACTAATGCTGCTACTACAGACATCGGAGAATCTATCACATCGGTCTTGATTGAAACCCTTCTCTGCTCAGCATTTCTGATTATTTCAGTAAACCATTTTTGTGCCTCAGCCCGGCCCTCTTCAACCTTTTTCTTTATTGGATCAGGGTATGACAACCGATAAATGCCTAGCAATTGAAGATTCTGATCGATGTTTACCACATATACGAGAGCAACTTGAGAACCATATTTTTGTGCCATTTTAAGCGCATACTCTGCTGCTTCCGTCGAGTTCTTTGAGCCATCGATTGGTACGACTATTTTTGAAATTTCTTGTTGTTGTTGAGCCAATTCAATGACTTTTAAGCTTGCGTTCCTTAAAAAGGAACGGAACGCACTGCAATTCAGTGGAATAACCACAGATTCTGCTCATTTTCATTACACATACAACTCACAGTGAATGATAGATATCACAAAATCAACATACAGGTACGGAATCGAGGATGTTCTGCAAGCGCGCGATAATGTTGATATCATTGTAGGTACTTTGGGCAAACAACCAAGCTTGCACTTACTGCTTTGGTAGCAAAAATGGATTCCTATAACTTCATAACACATGACAAATGGAAAGGAATATCTAGAAGGACCCAAGAAGAAAAGATGCAAGCAGAAAATACAAGGTCAAGGTGCTGACATCGCTAATGATTGTTGTAAGCGGACCTGAAGCGACAGCTGGATCAACATTAAACTTTGCAAGCGAAATAGAGAGATAAGTGGAGATGATTGCTTGGAATACTATACTGACTAGTATGGATAATCCAATAATCGCTCCAGCTTGCGATAGTCCCCATCCTACGGATGCAGCCGCGAATAGCAATGAAGCAAAAATAATTCCTAGTATCCCTCCAATCTTGAATTCTCTTGCCAGGTATCTTTTTACTGGAAATGGTGGTTCAAGGGCTATCATTCTTACAATCAAGGTCTGCGACTGAGTCCCTATTGCGTCACTAAGATAAACCATGACTGGAATGAATGATGCCAGCACAAAATAGGAGCTCAAGATATCCTCAAATCGATTTACGATATAAGCTGCTAGAAGCCCTCCTATCAGCCCTAATACTAATGAGGGTATTCTAGCTCTTACAAGCCTCGATACAGGTGTCGTTATATCTTCTATTTCCTTTAGGTAGTGATGGATGCCTCCAGACTTCAAAATATCTTCACGAAATTCATGATGAAAAATGTTCACTATTGCGTGATAAGGTACAACTCCGATCAGACGATTCTCCCTATCAACTACAAGTATAGATTTCAACTTGTACTTGAGTACAAGATAAATTATCCTTTCCTGATCCGTATCAGGATAAACTATCACAGGTTTTTTTCTCATAATTTTCTTTAGCTGGATGTCATCGCGAGCTTGCAACATATCTTTTAGAGAAAAGACTCCATGAAGAAATTGGCCATTGTAGATAACATAGACGTAATCGATGACATCAAGTTCACTTGCCCTGTTAGCAATTAATTTCTTGATCTCGCCTGCAGTTTGTTCTTTGCTGCATGATAGAAACTGTTTGGTTACCTGGGCTGCAGCAGCATCTGGTGAACTAATATCAGAAAATGAACTCATGAATATCTCCATATGATTGGATAAGACTTGCTTAT
>CAYWRR010000131.1:0-3920 GCA_964460425.1 uncultured Nitrososphaera sp. | reverse complement strand
CTTGCTTATGGTCTCCCTCTTGCTAGGGATCATTTTTGACAACAAATCTGCGTCGTGTATAGTTACTCTTCAAATTGCCTGTCTTTTCGGGGCGAAGCTGGCATGAGTACAATTGTGGTTGTTGAAGCCATTGGTTTGCACGCATGATCATTTATAATTATAATAGTATCATTATTACTGCTGACGACTTAAGCGTCTGGATCGTTACTTGTGGCAAATAAGTATATCCTGCTAGGCTGGGTCGGAACCTACGTAGAATTATCAGTTTCAATATGCTATATATATATATATATATAGCATATTGAATAGCTTCTTACAGAAGTACCATCAGAGTACCTTTGTTGTAAACAATATAATCGATGTTGAGGTAGGGCAACTGCTTTTGGTTCTTAGAGTTCTTGATGAGCCAATGCAGAGAAATACTTCCACAATCTTCTCTTTCAGCCCTTTTCACTTGTCACTGGAGTAAAAACCTTCTATGCCATCCATAATCATGGAATGGTTGCCTTTTTTGCAGCACTTGCAACTTGATTTCGAACAATCTCTTGCAGAACCATGATTGCACATCTTGCAGGTGCATACGCTTTCGTATGGCATCTGTTCTACATCTGAGGAAATACTTGAGCTGGACTGAATGTTATCCCGACCCATACCGCGATTCTGGTAATAATGTCTTGGGTCTTATAATAACGATTTGGGTGGTATATTCTTGACAGTCCGGCGTTACCCAATCTTCTTGCACATGAGATAATCGTTATGGTTCAATATAGCATTCTCAGCCAGGAAACCAGAAGCAATAGAAAAAAAGGAGGAGGTTGCAAACAATCCTCTATAAAGAGGAGCATGTATAGTTGAAACATTTGCATACAGTGCAGATACATAGTGACCCGCATAGAGAGGTAGCGAGTCACTTTGCACGAGATGGCCTTATGTTTTTTGAGAGGTTTGCCGCCATATACTTCACAGCTTATATGACATAAGAGATCCTCTGTTTTACATATTGGATGAAGAGCATAGATAGGGAATTGAGATTTAGAAATTCTCCTCAATAAAGATAAAGGAAATAGATCTACAGTTAGATTCTTGAGGAAATTCTATGAAATTTATAGAAAAAGGAAAAAATAGTACAATTGGGGCGAAGAACGGGCGACAAAACTAATTTCAATGAACTTATAACTCTGAGCAGAATAGAGCTATTGAAACTACGACACTGGCAAACGGCAAAAGTATAGATGGATCAGAGTACATAAGTCAAGGAGATCAACCTATGTCCACTGTAGGAATCGATACGATAGGGATAACGCAGAAAGCGATTACGCTTGAGCAAGATATGACACTTCTGAATGCCAGGAACACAATGATAAAATACAATATCAGCAGAATCGTCGCAGTCAAACATCGCATTCCAGTTGGCATACTGACAGAGAAGGATATTGCAAGGTTCCTGTATTCTGAGGTTCCATCGAGACGCCTTGATGAAATTATGGTCAAGGAAATAATGAGCAAGAATCTTGTAACAGTTGAAGAGGATTCTGACTCAAGAAAATGTGCAAAGTTGATGCTGGAAAAAGGGATAAGCTCTTTGATAGTTGTCGATAGAAGTGAAAACCTCAGGGGGATATTGACCAAGACTGATCTACTGTATGCATATATTGAAAACTTTGCTGGAGAACATTTGATTCGGGAGTTCATGACCAAAAGAGTCCTTACTGTAGCCCCGGATGAAGCAATGCACATGTCCGTTATGCTCATGAACAGCCACAAGGTGTCACGAATAGTAGTTGTCAAGAATGATCATCCGGTTGGAATCATAACAGGTCGCGATCTTCTTCCAGTGAGTGCAGTGTTTGGAACAGGCACATTTGGAAGTTACTGGACCTTAAGGGAAGACCTCATTGAACAGAGGAAGAAACAGGCATTCATACCCTCTGGTATTAAGGCAATTTTTGTTGCAAGTGATGTCATGACACCAAACCCCATTACCATCAGCGAGCAGTCAGATCTAGCAGATGCCGGATACATAATGCTGAGAAATAGGATAAGCGGGCTGCCTGTTGTAGACACTAGCAAAAGTCTGAAGGGGATAGTTACCAAAACTGATATTGTAAAGGCGTTAGCTTCTCATGCATGAAAATCATGTGTGGTACTGTTACAAACGCTGGTCCAAAAAGGGCCATATGATTGACATTAGCAATATCGATTTTTCTCTCCTGTAGGGCTCTGTTAACTTACAAGTTCTATTTCAAATGATATTGGCCCTTTTCTCTTTCTTTTTTCTGCAATAGATAATAGTAGTAGCTGTGTTGTTTTTGCTTTTGCTAGCAGACTGATCGCTATCCTGAGCACGTAATACTTTGCTATTTGAAGCTGGCCTGATGAATCACAAGTCTATGAGGACAGCTTGTATCTGATTTTTTCGATATTTTGACTGTGAAATTGGGAATAAAGTCCTTAAGTTAGCAAAGCCTATCATGAGGAGTTAGGTTATCTTTTATCGAGTTTCGCCTCTTATATTACGTAGGTGTCAAAAGAATGGAGCAAATACTAGGACAAGTAAAAGAAGGCAAATTCTTCTCCCTTAATGATGGGCATGGGGCAGTTGACCTTCTAACATTTGCACGCAAGAAGCTGTAGCCTCAACTCGATTGGATCTGAAACTGTATGAAGGAAAGGTCATCATGGTAGGTGGAGATTTGCATGACAGAACAATGTATCGTGCAGAAGTAATTGATCAAGTAGGATCTATTTTAGCCACGGTAGTGCTAGAATTGTTTGGGGGCAGTTCAAAGCAGCGTCAATGGAAGAAAAAGGGTTATGTGTGGGGCTTACGTACTTCAACCAAAAAAGCCCACAAATAGAGTATATATCACAACATGCAGGACTTATCTTCTCCCCTTATCAGTGCCTTTATTATATACTTGTTCAAAATTTAGGCTCTTAACTTGATGCAAGAAGGCCATGGTTAGTGGGTTATAGTAGTATGTCGTAGAAGGAGGGTCAAGGAAATTATCTTCCTGTTATCCTATACAACTCTTATTATTGTCGTTATTTAACACAACAAAACAATGTCGAGTAGTGGTAGAACGAATGGAAACAAAAATAAGAAAAGAGAAAAAACTACAGCAACAGCAACAACCAAAATTGCAGCTGTAATAGCTGTTATAGCACTACTATTAGCAGCAGCACCATTCCTGTTGTTTAATCTACAATCAGCATTTGCCTAACAATTTGCCACAATTCAAGCTGCTGTACAAGAAGCTGGGGAATTAGGTACTGAAGACCTTGGCGTTACTCAAGTTGGTGATACTATAAGTAACCTGATAAGTGAAGTCAATTCCATAATTAATTCCAGGGTCATGGATGATGATGGAGGAGAACAAGACGGGGGATTGTGTGTTTCTATGGAGAATCCTTTTATATCCAATGACTTATTGGAGAATAACCATAGACTTAGACTAATTTGAAAGCATTTGGTATCAATGGATGAATATGAGTATCTGGCCTGGTGGTGGTGGCGTAACCACAGCCACAACCAAAACAGGTTCTTCCTGCCTACATGATAATAAAAGAAGAGATAGCTGCAATTAAGGGGACCCTGTCAGGGCTCGTGGCAAGGTTGGATAGGATCGAGCAGGAGTTACAGAAATGGGGTTGAATGCAGCAGAATGTCTGAATGAGGGGAATGGTTGAAGGGCTCCGTTAGCAGACTCTATTACAAATCTTAACCTCAATTCTGACAGTCTATTTCAGCCTGTCGTATAATCTTGCTCTCATTGACGTTATAAGCGACCCTATGGGTGGGGTGCTGCTATATAACACATAGGAGTACAGTGCAAGGCAGAGTATTCGTTGAGCATATATCATCTTTGCAAATATATCTTGAGTGAATGAACTACAAGAATAACACAGTTGATGATACC
>CAYWRR010000130.1:0-6496 GCA_964460425.1 uncultured Nitrososphaera sp. | reverse complement strand
ATATGGAAGGAGTCTGTATGCTAGATGTAGGTAGGGCTTTCGCCTATGATTAATGGCCTAGGTTGATTTTCCGTGTGGGCCTGAAGATCATAAAATATAGATCAAGTAAATGGTCTCCATATCTTATTATCCTATTCTATCTCTGCTTGGTGTCCTTTGTTGATTCTCTGTACGCGTTTTCATGTAAGATAATGCAATCGCAATACCTAGGATTGAGCAGATTATGGTCAATGATATCTCTATATGTATCTCGTAGAACTCCGACAGGAGCATTTTGAATCCTATAAAGAATAATAGTGCAGTCAATGCTGGTTTTAGGTAATAGAATTTCTCCATAGAACCTGATAAGAGAAAATACAGACTCCTAAGTCCAAATATTGCGAATATGTTTGATGTTATGACAATGAACGGATCTGATGTGATAGCTAAAACAGCTGGTATTGAATCAAGGGCAAAGACAAGGTCAGTCATCTCTACAATAGCAATGGCAACAAGCAATGACGTAGCGTAGAGGATATCATTCTTACGAATCAGGAACTTGCCTGTCTTTATCTCTACATCAACTGGCATAATTTTCTTTAAGGCTCGTACGGCAATGTTTTTTTCTGCTTCAATTTTCTTTTCCTTCTTTTGTACTAACATCCTAATTGCTGTAAAAATCAGAAATGCACCAAAGACGTAAATCATCCAGTGAAATATCTCAAGCAGAGAGACTCCAACAATTATCAGCGGAATCCTCATAGCTATTGCACTCAAAATGCCAACTGACAATACCTTGTGTTGGTATTGATGTGGGATGGCCAAGGAGGTAAATATTAACAAAAAAACAAACATGTTATCAATGCTAAGCGTCTTTTCAAGAGTATAACCTGTAATGTATTCAAGCATCTTTCCATAGCCCATACTGAAATAGATTACACCAGCAAATATCAAGCCAAGAGAAATCCAGACGATGGTCCAAGCTAAGGCATCGTTGGTTGAACGGACTTTCTTTGCCTGAGTTACTGCTTTTTGGTTCCGTGCCTTTGCAAGTGTTTCCTTTATCTTGCCTATGACGCCAAGGTCAATGGCTAAAGCTACACCAACAAGGATGCTAAAGAGTACCCACATTAAGACGACTTGCAGTTGCTGTATGTTGAATATGATTTCATGTTGCAATGTTTATTATTTCTCCGCTTACAAAAACACAGATGTAAAGCATACTAGAGTCTTATATATGCACCCTAGTATCTTCATAAGAGCAAGTTATTGCCCATGTGACCTGCTACTGCTGCGTCAATCCTACTTTACCGTCAGCATTTGCATTTTTTAAAGTTTGATTGTAACAAGAAATTGAAAAATTGCATCTCCCTATCTTAATTTAACTAGGCACATAGCCATGTACTAATTTATGATTTGATCTTTTATCTATGTGACAGTTGGTGGAAAGAGAAAGAGGAGTTCTGGCACTGCCATTACAAGTAAATCTTATTAGAAGCAAACGCCTATTCCTTACTAGGAAATGAAACCTCCTGTAGTCTCACTAACGGTACTTACTGCTTATGCACGTGATGTAGGCCGCGGAGTTGTGCGCATAGACGGCCGTTCTATGGATATTCTAGGCGTTGCAGATGGGGATATAGTAGAGATTATCGGCAAGAAAGATGGAACAGACGCAAGATGTTATCGACTTTTGCCCTCAGATGAGGATCAAGGTATCACAAGGATCGACCCTGCATTGAGGAAGATGATAGGTGTTGCTATTGAGGACACCGTTACTATAAGAAAGATGGCTGACAGTGATGTATCAGTCGAAAAACCAACAAACATAGACCCCGAGAAAGCTGAAGCGTCAGCTGCTCCACCTTCTAAATCTACTGATACTGTGGGACCTGAGTCGGAAGACACAGCAGCAGCCGCTGCCGTCCCTTCTACTGCAGGAATGTTTGTATTGTCAGGTTCATGTATAGACTTTGAAAAGGAGAGACCCAAGATAATGCACTACATAACTACGCTAGAATCTGCAACGCGCAGTAAAAGTAAAAGCAAATGCTACTCTGACGGCAAGAAAGCCTTAGGATGGGATTTCTTTCTGCTTGAGATGGATGAAATATTTGTTGACAAGTTGCGTGACTTATATCCAGAAATTGAGAAGCAAGAGGCAGGCACGATGGAGGAGCGCTTCGCACTTTGGATGAACAAGCAGCTAAAGAAAATGGCTAACATGGATTTTCATCTAAAGTTGAGCGATGTTCCTCAGGAAAACATCAAGGGATTCAGATTAAATCCTGAACATTTCAGAGACAAGACGAACTTGGATGATCTGCGCTGATTGTGAGAGATATTGAGAGAAGTTGCTGCGGCAAATAGACACATGGAAAAATAGAGTTAGTAAAAAACATATCAGCATCAGTTCAATGACATGGAGTAGGCTCTAACCGAATGGATTTTGCTCAGCGTTGGCTTTTGATGCTTGCAATTGCTACTGGCCTATTTGCTATCTCGCTACTTCTCCTACGAGTCAATATTCGAACACTCGCAATCCTTCTTGGCATTGGATTACCACTTGTTACACTCTGGCTGTACATGGACTCTAAGTATTTTAGTGCGCAACGAAGAAATATTTCATCAAAACAAGCCTGCATATGCCCTGTCTGCAAACACCAGGATGCAAGAATGTGTTTTGAGGAGAGATGTTCATGCTGCCTGATTACTAAAGATGAAAAAGTAGTAGGGCATTCAAGCAGTCCGTTGCAGTAGAGGATGGATTAAAAAATAAGACAGGTCTTGCCTTGCCCTGTCTGCTTTTGCTTTTATCTAGTCGCTTCTGATGAATTTCCTGTTGCTGCTGCTGTTGATGTTGTTGGTGTTGAAGCAGCAGTGCCGTTAGAACCGTCTTCTACAGTTCCCGCTTCTTGAACAGTGGGTTCTCTTGATGTTGGGATTTCTATGAATGGAGTTGCTCCTTCACCACCTGCTGTTACAAGAGGCAATACGCCATCCCACCTTTGAGTCTTGAGCCATTCTAGATAGCGCGGATTTTCCCTCAGCTGCGCCTCAACTATTTGTATCGCCTCCGCTTCTCCTTGTGCCTGCAGTACGGCCGCTTGCCTCACTCCTTCTGCGCGAGCAATGTTGGCTTGCTGCTCTCCAATAGCCCTTGCTTCAGCTTGTTGTGCCTCTATCTCGATTCTCCTAAGGTCATTGTTAGCCTGAAGGGCTCTCTGTTCAGCTTCTACTTTTGCTTCAACTGCTCTTCTAAATTGCTCTGAGAACTGGAATTCTGTGATTGATATTGTCTCTACATCAACATTGTAAGCTGCTAATCTTTGCTTTATCTGGTTTTCAATTTCAGACTTTACAGTCTCCCTATTTGTGATCAGATTCTCTGCGTTAAATCTAGCTGTTACTTGCTTTACGGATTCCTGTATTGCAGGAGAGATGACTCTGGCAGCATAATCAAAGCCAAGCTGCTGGTAAAGGACTTGAGCAGTATCCGGGTTTATGTGATAGTTAAGTGCGACCTGTGTCCTCACATCCTGCAGATCCCTTGATGCAGAAGCTGCGTCTTCTACTATTTTTTGTGTTCTTACTTCCATTTGGATTATGTTGTCTCTAAATGGTATTACAAAGTGAATTCCTTCATTCAGAGATTGAGAGGTATCTACAGCCCCAAAGTTTAGCAAAACTCCTCTATAACCAGCATCAACGATTTTGACGCTAGCAGCTAAGACTACCACAAGCAAAATGAAACCTATGATGACCGGTACTATTATTCTTACTGAAGATCTAGATATTAATCCAACTCCTTCTCCTCTATAGTCCTCAAGTGGCTCCCCTTCACGTGTCGTTCTTTGGTAACGTCCAGGACCACGTCTGAAGGCACGTCCTCTAAATCTTCGTCTGTATATGAAAAAGCCTATAACTCCGATGATGATCACAGAAATAGCAATCATGATTATAGTGCCGATTTCTACCATTGTTCTGAGAATCTCCTTTTCTCAAATCGCGAACTTGTATGCAACATTTTCGTGATTTTCACATGCTTAATTAATACAATATGACAATATGAAGTTTTATCTGTCAGAGGTTGTCTTTTCAAAAAACAATCGAATAATGTTATCTATGATCTTTATGTCAAAACAGTTTAGTTGCTGAGCCAGTAAAGGTATAGTTTACAGTTTTGCGCCGCCATGGTTCTACGAAACGGCTAAAATTTTTCACTTAGAAACAGTGAATCTTGCTTCCGATCCAGCTGCCGCTGGTTTACTCTCTATTAAAGGACTACCTGCAGTATGGCAAGTATTAGAACTATGGATGTAAAAATGTGAATTCCATTTGCTCTCCCTTGACAGATCTTTTTCTATATTTCTATGACTTAGAGATTTAGTGTTTTATCGATGAAGGCATCAATAATGGAGTAATGTATAGATATATTTTAATAACCTTAGATGCTTGTCTTGCAGATATCCCTCTTTCGCTAGAATCCTGCTTTCTTTAGTTTTGATCCGCAATTGGGGCATGAAGTTTGATTATGTTTTGTTCCACAATTCATGCAATAGTAATTTATTCCCCCTTGGGAGCCAAACATGTTGCCAAAGTATGAAGACCCAGAAGAAGCAGCTTGGCCTGTCTTTCGAAGATTTCTTCTTCTCCTGTAAAATCCCAGGCCTATCACAGCGAGAACGATGAGTATGAGAGAATAAGGAAATGGAAAAAGTCTCGAAATGACAAATGCTATTCCAAAGTAGATGCCAATCCACATAGCTGTTTCAATCATATACCGTTTTGTATTATTGTCCACTTTTACAAATCAACACCATATGATAGTAGTTATTGGTATTATTTTAAAGTAATATAAAATAACATCGTACATTATATGCTAGATTGACAACTATGACCCTAATTTTGACCGAAGCGTGCCATTCATAACAGCCAGTGCTATACCTTTTGTAAAGGAACATTAACTCACCAAAATAATAAGGGAGAACTGTCTAACGATTAGCAATTACATGTTTGCAATGCAGACGGATGTTAGTCCTTCAGAAACTTACAGGATTGACACAATTCTCAGGTTAAAGTATTTTGCAGAGTTCCATAATCCTAAACCTTTCAAAGACATTACAAGGCAAGACGTGATGGAGTATCTTGATAAGTTAAGAAAGCCTGAATCTGTTGACCTGTTGCATAAATGGGTAGGCACTTACGGGATTAGCGGGATTGTCTTGCTTCGATTCTTCAAGTGGCTATACCATCAAGATATTTAGCCTTCTTCTAACCGGCCCAAGCCTTCAGTTATGAATAACATTCCTAAGATAAGGCGTAAAGAAACAAGATTTACAGGCCTAATGATATGTGGACTGACGAGGAGGAGGAGAACGCCCTATTCTACAACTACTGTCCTTCCCCTAGAGATAGATGCTTGCATGCTGTTAGCCGGGACACCGGTTGCAGGCAGCACGAACTATTAAAGTTGAAGATTAAAGACGTTGTGGTTCAGCAGCTAGAAAATGGCTATCAGATAGCCCGAGTTACAGTTAATGGTAAAACAGGAACTCGTAGTGTCCGATTGGATAACTCTTATCCTAGACTAAAATACTGGCTTAGCTATGGGCATCCATTCCCCGGCGTTCCTCACGCTGCTTTTGTGGCAGCGGCAAAAAGAATACCTGCCGCAGACTTTTACCACACGCTATTAATGCAGTGAGGTGCGCTATAAGAGGATATATTATACCCAAAACCCTTAGAGGACTCGTTAGTAGAAGAAGATAAATGAAAAGATATGAGATTTGTTACAAAAGAAATGGAACCCTCACAATCTAAGACACACGGCAGCAACTGATATATCTAAAGCTCTCAAGGACCCTGCACTAATAGATAATTATATGGGACGGAGTCATGATGGTAACACACGTCAAAAGTATCAACATTACTTTGCAGACGATAGTTTTGAGGCGATGTTATAACTGTAATGGACGGGTTAGTGCCTCCTGCTGCGAGTAGTAAAAAGAGAATGAAGAATTCATTGAAGCCAAAACAATGCGCAACTGCTATGAGTCAAATAAACCAGAAGCCAAGTTTTATGCTAAAATTAAGTTTGTGGTATCATTTGATGCATTCAACAAAGCCGCAAAAGAAGCTGAAGAGAGAATAAAAGAGATTGAGGATGTTCATGAAAAACTCAAATATGCAAGAGAGGATTGAAAGCTTAACTCATGGGCTTATATTCAACGGTATAAAGACTCATGAACCCGGTCTATTAGAACAAATCAAGCACAAAGACAAGAAGACTACCACACAAATACTTCTAGTGCTGCAAGAAGAAAAAACATACGTGTATATCGAACAACGCAGCCTTATTTCATAGGGGAGCACGACGACGTGATAGGAGAACAATATCTTTTTGAGTGCCTTTGGAACAATGCAATACCTCTAAAACAAAGGAAAAAGGATAGAAGAAGATCGCAAGAGAGAGTTTGTAGGCACTATAAGGGAACCTGCAGAGGTTCTTAGTCTG
>CAYWRR010000129.1:0-6526 GCA_964460425.1 uncultured Nitrososphaera sp. | reverse complement strand
GTTAGTAACCTTGATTTTGACTGTTACAACGAGATCGCTTAGTCCCTCTCTCTCTAACTAGATTGGTATGGAAGATAGAAGAGCATATATACAGCCGAAGATTATGACAAGTTATAACGTTCCTCCGAATCAAGGCAATATAATAATTAATTTGGGTATACTGCTTGCATAAGCATATTAACTACGGTCACCATATCTTTGGATATTATGGTAGAGCTTAGATGTAATAATTGCAAGAGAATATGGCAGTACGAGGGCGATGAAAAATTTTACACCTCCTGCCCGCAGTGTGGCGCACAAGTACCACTCGCAAGACCCAGAAATTATGGTAGAAATGATCCTTCAGTATTTAAGCCTAAATGATGAATTACTTAACCTGTATTTAGACACTCAAAGGTAAAGTATCATTAATTTCTGAATACCTTAACAACATGTGTAAACTGGGGGGAATGAGATCGAACCTAAAAAAAGATATAGGGAATAAGTGGTAGGGTACCACAATGTGCAGCTGGAAGTTGGCAAGAGAGCTAGGTCAATTTTCAAGAGAATTCTATGAATTTGTGTTGCCTGTAGTAGATATGTATGAGGATGGGAATGACTTAGTAGTCACAATTGAATTGCCAGGTTTTTCAAAGAAGGATATCAACCTAAGAGTTAAAGAAAATATTTTGTATATTAAAGCAAGAAGAGAAGATGAAGAAGGACAGAAACACAAGGGATCTATATACTACAAGCATAGACCTTTGCAGTTAGATAAAAGAATAACATTACCAATCTCAACTGAAGAAGACACTGAAACGATAGCTGGAACAGCAAAATATGCTGATGGTGTTGTTACGTTGAAGATCCCAATTCCTAAATCAACCAATATTCCAATAACATAATGGTATATAGCAAATTACTAGGCTTCAAATAGAAGAGCATAGAACAATATAAATTACCTAGGCTTCAAATGGCGATATGATGAATATGATGGGTATGTTGCTTCTGTCTTCAGTCTCTGCTTTGGCATTGGCCGCCGGAATTTTATTTTCAATGTTCGATAGCAACTCATTTGTAGATGCCCAAGTAGTCGATATGGATGCGCCACCAACTAATGCAACCGAAGAGCTGGATGTCAAGATACATCCAACAGAACCATTGCCCAGTAATGGCACAATAGTAGTTGACATAACAGAAGCAGATGATATAGACATTGAAACCATCCCTCCAGAAGGCGTAACAATAGTTATGACAAACACCACAATAGTGGTGACAAACGCTGATTTAGAAATACCGGAACCCGATGATGAATTTCTAGAAGAAGGATCTGAAGAAGGATCTGAAGAAGGATCTGAAGAAGGATCTGAAGAAGAATTCTAAGAAAGTTCTGGCACTAGGAAAACCATTTATCATATTTCTAAGGCCATACTAGAAAGTAGAGGGTTAACTCAGACATATTCAGCGCTGTATTTTTGTATTGCCATACCTATCATAGTAAACCAATTTATTTAGAGCAATTCTCTCGATTCTTTCAGGTTCTTCAGCTGAATATCCTAAACAAATAATTCCGATTGGCTTAACATGCTCAGCAAGTTCAAGTATTGAAGATACCTTACTATCTTGAAATGCGCCAACAAAACAAGCTCCAAGCCCTTCATTTACAGCTGTAAGTAAAATGAGCATTGAAGCAAAGGCACCGTCAGTTATGCTGTAAAATTCCTTTCCACGATTACCATAACGAATTATTGAACGCGCAGTATTGGAGCATACAACAATTAGCACCGGTGCCTTTTCTACGTACTCTTGATCTACAGCTACCTTTCTTAATTTTTTCTTTATCTCGGGATCCCTTACTACAATAAACTCTTGAACCTGCGTATGACCTGCACTAGGGGCTCGGTGTGCATTTCTTATTAGTTTCATTATTAAATCATCTGAAACGAGCTTATCATGGTTGTACTCTCTAACCATTTTTCTTTTTCTTACGACCTCATTAAAGTCCATAGTGATTCAAATACTATCATGGAGAACAAACAAGATAAAGAAACCCCTAAGGTAGTATATTGTAGATGATGCTGAAGCACTCAAGTCACTAACCCTTACCATCATTCGATGACCATACTATTAAACGTGAGATATGACAATACTATCTCTAGTTGGCATATGACGAGATGTTAAACTCAGTCATATCAGTTAACCTGACATCCCGGCTATGAATCAGAAATCTGAAAAATAAAGAAATCTTAAAAAAGGTACTTACAAAAAGAGAAATGTTTTAAAAGAGTAAACCACAGCAAAAATATGTCAAACAACCAGAATAAGAATATAGAGACATTGCTGATGTTGTACAGGATGTATGACGGACACCGGGATTCTATACTTTGGTTTTTGGAAGACCTTGATGCCAATGATTATCAGGAGTATCTACAAAGGTATCCAGGAGCTTCAAACGAAAGATCTCGATTCATTGCTGTGTGTGGTTTTTTTGAGTTATCAGGCGTTATTGTAAAGCACAGGCTAATAGATCAGGACCTATATTTTGATATGTTTAATCCAACTCCATTCTGGCAAAAAGCCAAACCAATAATCGAAGGAATGAGAAACAAGAGACCGCACATTTACGAAAGTTTTGAATTGCTAAATAATAAGAGATTAAATTGGTCAAGAAGGAGGGGTAAGAAGATATAATGATAGTCGACGAAATACAGTATTATTTACATTACATATGAAACACCCTTATCTTTGCTAGTGCCATCTTTGCATATGTTGTTTATGAGTAGTGAGATATCCTGAGCCTGGCTTAAAGTAGTGATCATAAAAGTCCAAATCTATATGCTGGGCTTGAACATACATTATTGTGAATATACTTGGCACAGTGGCCGGAAATTTACCATAGGTATCATAAAGATATTGCGCCTGCAACGCTACGCATTCTTTGAACTCTTCTGAGATAGGAACTGCGCTACTCCTTACCTTTGCGCTATTCTTCCATGCTCCAGGTGTTTTTGGGTTATACACTCCACCTTCACCAAACTTTCTTTTGAAAAGAGCTTCCACTGCTTCTCTCATATCTTTATAATGTGGTGGACAATATGCTTCAAAAACTCCAGGCAATCCAGTTGGATTTGGTATTGACCAGCGCTTGTCTGTATCGTATCTAAAGCCTAACCCAACTGCGTTCGGATCCCCAGTAGCCCCCAGTATGCTATGTCGGTCTATCCCATCGTACATCCATCCTCCGAGACCCATAGCTTGAAGCATAAGCACCCCAGCATAGCATGAGGTAGAAATTTCTGCTGTCAACTCTGAAAGACAGTATTGTTCTACGAAAGTGAGAGGTATACTATTCTTGCTATCAACCAAATTAGCATACCTGTCAATACCTGGTATATTCTTCTTCGCAATATCATCATAGATGGGAAATCTATTGGTGGTATAGAAGCATATAGATGTCAGCATATGCTGGGCTAAATCCCCAACAGGAATAACTAATGTAGATCCTTCATGATTAGCTATCCATGTGTTATGTCCTTCCATGAACGGCTCATCTCTTGGAATATACAATCTATTGTCAGATAACTTGCGTACTCTACTCTTATGTGCTGCAAGAAACTCCCGTAGGTCAACTTTTCCATCATTTATTTCTAGGGGAGGATGAAAATCTCTTGTGGGAAAGTAGTAAGTACCGTTGTCGTCAGTATAAAATAAATCTGAGGTGATAAATCCGGCTGCAGAAGGAAAAGTACGTCCTGAAGGACTATTGCAGTAATTGGAAAGGTAAGGTGCATATTTCTTATGACGCATAATTGCAAAATGCCAGCCAGTTACTCCTCCCATAGTAGATAGTACGAGCAGCTGTTCTATCTCACTTAAAGGCATAGGCTTGTGCTTTGATTTAAAGGCTAGCACACCATCTGGAATTTCAGCCCCCATACAAAACCTTCTTGAACGCCTTCCTGAAATTGCTTGGATTAAGGGGAACCTCAAGAGTTCACCGAGTGTTTCTTCAATTTTGGGATTTGACATTTCCACTTAGTCATAGCTGCTTTGCACCTAGTCTTATTTCTTACTATTTCTCTTCGGAGTCTAGCTCTAAGCTCTAAACGAATACGCATAGTTACATGTTCTTACAAAACTATTAGGTACTTATCGATGTACGAGGAAGTTAAGCTGACTAACAAAAACTAATCGCTGGGTATTCCGGCAATCTCAGAAGGTGGCTATTTATGCCCCGGCAATCTCAGAAGAAGTTGGCAGCATTAAGACTCAATTTATATTCCTTGATATGACGGCGATATAGCAGTCTAACCTATTTATATATCAGAATAACTAGGTAGAAGGGTATCATAAAAATGTGGAGGGACCTTGTTACCATGAGTATGCAAGTCAAATCTTCTTCGTCGTATCTGAAAGCCAAAGACAACTTTGCAATAATTACTACGATAGCACTATTGTCTTTCTCACTGCTAGCCAATGTTAACTCAATGTCAACATTAAAGTCACAATTAGCATTCGCACAACCTTCAGGAGAGACAAGCTTTGATTTAGGTAATGATACCAGTACTCCGACATCACCGGTATCACCCTCTGGCCAGGATGCAGAAGGAAATCAAACAGCCACTACCAATGATGTAGCATCGTACAGCAATCCTAATCTTGGATATTCAATAGAATATCCATCCACTTGGCAAAAGGAAGAAAGTCTAGCTTTTATATCGCCACCAACCAGCCCTAGTGATAGATCCCCAGAGATCGTTACTATTACCACTGAATTACTGCCAGCTTCAGATTTTGGGCTTGATAGCTATAGTGAAGCTGCTCTAAGTCAGGTAGAAACATTTCAGGATTTTAATCTCCTGAACTCTTCGTCTATTACTCTCGGAGGATTACCTGCCCATATGATCGTATATTCGTTTACAGATCAGAATCAGACTCCTCTACAGAATCTTCAAGCATGGACTGTAAAAGATGGCATGGCATATGTTATTACTTATGGCGGAATTCCCGAGGAGTTTCAAAGCTCGTTGCCAGCCTTGCAAAACATAATGGATTCGTTTAGGTTCGAGTAACGTTTGCGAATTAGATTCTAGAGTTCTAACGATAGCATAGGCATATGTATTAGCTAATGTAGTTGTAGTTTTTCTCAATATCAAAAAGCATGAATCCAGTCCAACTTTTGCTACTGTAGCAAGATAATCGCTAACTAAAAATTGCGTAGGTTGTGGGTTGTCCAATTTATAGCTCAGTCCCGAAATCCTACAATGAAGGAGTATAAATGAATTCAACACTCCATAATATAACGTAGAATTTTGATATTCACCTAGAGTAGCCTGTCCTGGCTATATTTTTTTGAGGATCCTCAAAGAAATTTATCACCTATCTTATATTACTATACCATTGGAAAAAAAGAATATCTATACGACAGATGAAAAACAACCGATAGGCGAACCATCAGATTTTTATTCGAACAAATTTACAGCTGATTTTGAAATCAGAAGAATCTTTAACGAACTAGATTCAAAAGAACAGGAGATGTATCATGTTAAGTTCAAAGAGGGGGGTATGACAAAAATACATACGCATGAATCAGAGCAAATATTGATTGCTACTGCTAATTCATCAGTAGAATCTAAATCTTCAGATATAGGAAGAGGGTTTGTAGTTCTTATAGAGAAAGTTGCTAACACAGCAACAAAGGAGGACCCACAATTCAGCATCAGCAGAACTATTTTTCTTGATGGGATCGGGGATACTGTATGTATCCCACCAAATATATTGCATTGCCACGGCTCTAGAAGTAAAGAACAAGCTTTCTCACACATTGCAATAAGGAGATTAACACTGGATAATAAGCAACAAGCTAAGTCTCTATGGGAATATGATATAGAAGCAATGAAAAATGTTATGGGCGTTATGGATGATAACAAGGTAGCTGCTATTCTCAAAGAGCTTCATGATCAAATTAGAAGTGCTATTTCAGAATAAGAAATGCCATTTCAGAATAAGTAATAAGGAATATTAGAGATCGGGATTAACTGTTACACCCTTTACAGCTGGTTACGCAGTTGAAGGTTTTCATGGTTGCTTGATTTGAAATATTGCGATGTCTAACTATTTTTACAGGTATGTCCAAGAAACATGATTTTCGGTCAATATTCCCAAAAGCGGGAAACTTATAATGGACCACCAAAACCAGCGCCTATTATTACAATTAGTATAAAAAGGACCAATATTAGCACAAAACCACCTCCATAACCATAATCACTTTCAAGATCTTGATACGATCGTTGATCTTTAGCATCATTTAACAGACTTTTCGCTACCTCTACTAGCTGCTTTTCATCAATTTCTTCAAGGGATTCCTTATCTAATCCGTCCAAGTCTACCACATCTTGACTCATGAGACTTTTCGCTACCTCTACTAGCTGCTTTTCATCAATTTCTTCAAGGGATTCCTTATCTAATCCGTCCAAGTCTACCACATCTTGACTCATGAGTCAAGATGTGGTAGACTTGGACGGATTAGATAAGGAATCCCTTGAAG
>CAYWRR010000128.1:0-6571 GCA_964460425.1 uncultured Nitrososphaera sp. | reverse complement strand
TATAAAGAACCACTACAGGTATGCGATAAAAATCACAAAGAAGTACAGTACACTCTATGCCAATTTAGAGTTCAACGGACTAACATCATACAAAATTAGAATCCAAGCAACCAAGAAAATTAAGATCAATGAGCAGAGAATTTTGCTTGCTAAATGGGTGAGCAGCAAGTCTTATCCGTTAGGAATACTATACCAATATTGGGCATGCAGGTCTCAATTCCAGCCTATAAGCAAAGAAGATTTTCACTGGCTGAAAAGAAGGATTTCTTTGTCCACCTGTCGCTGCTTGGAGGGTTTCTAGGTTTAGTCACATACTTTGCAATTGTCTGTCATCATGTGCACTGAACATAGTGTATATATAAATAATAATAGAGTGAAAAACCATGATCAAAATAGGGCTGATTGGTAAGACAAACACAGGCAAGACTACGTTCTTCAATTCTGCCACACTGCTCTCCGCGGATGTATCCAATTATCCATTTACCACAAAGAAGCCTGCTGTGGGCAACGCTCATGCAATAACACACTGTGTTCACAAGGAGTTCAACCTACGAGATAATCCCAAGAACTCTGCTTGTATAGATGGCTGGCGCTTTATTCCAGTTGAGCTTGTAGACCTGCCTGGCCTGATCAAGGGTGCATGGGAAGGAAAGGGACTAGGCAATCAATTTCTCACAATAGCAGCACAGTCAGACGCTTTGCTGCACATTATTGACGCATCGGGCAGCATTGACGCATCAGGCAAGATTGCGGAGCCTGGCACAGGAGACCCAGTTGCAGATGTTGCAGACATTGAGGAGGAGCTTGCCATGTGGTACCTAAAGCTGCTTGAGGCAAACAGGGACAAGATATCACGTGCTATTGGCTCTGGTATGAACACTGTTGCTGCCATAACGGAGGTTTTCCGGAGCATTGGGGTTAAAGAAGATCATGTCAAGCTTGCCCTTGCACAGAACAATCTTAATGAGACTATGTTTGACAACTTTGGGATACAGGAGAGCAAGGACTTTTGCTGGAGCCTGCGAGATATTTCTAAGCCTACACTGATAGTTGCAAACAAAGTGGATCTTCCTACGGCTACAGAAAACTTCAAACGTCTGCGCGAAGAATACCGCGACATTATAATAATACCTGCAAGCGCTGATGCTGAACTTACACTCCGGCGTGCAGAGAGCAAGGGGATCATTAGATATATTCCCGGCGACGAACGCTTTGAAATAAACGATCAGACAAAGCTCAATGACAAGCAAAAGTGGGCACTTAACTTCATACGCAAGGATATCCTAGGCGAGTATATGCGCACCGGCGTACAGTTTGCAATAAATGTGGCCGTATTCAAGTTACTCAAGATGAACGCTGTCTACCCCGTTGCTGATATCCAAAAATTCTCAGACAAGTATGGGAATGTGCTGCCAGATGTATTCCTCATGAGATCAGGATCTACTGTTGAGGATCTGGCAAAGGAGATCCATACCGAGCTGGCAAAGGGCGTAATATATGCTCTTGACGGCAGAGATGGCATCAGGTTGCCTGTAAACTACCAATTAAAGGACCGTGATGTGTTGTCTATAGTATCGGCAAGGACAAAGAAAAAGTGATTGACTTGACATCAACAGAGCTGATGCAGTAAATACAAAATATATTTCGTCATGAGCCTTCAAAGATGTACTCAAGGGAAGAGATCCTGAATTTATTTGGGCCGAAAAAGCAGGACTATGAAATTGAACAATTGCTGGCGGAGCTTGAAGTTACTAGTTCACTCAGAGAAGGCAAATCTGACGTCTACTCAACGTATCGAGGCGGCACTGTTTATTACAAATGAAACAGCAACACAACAAGTAGTTAGTCTTCTTCCTGTGGGAAGACTGCAATGCTCTTTAGAGTAAAGTAGATTAATAGATATCTTATCGCTTTTCTGTGATCCAGTACGCCAAATGTTTCTTCTCTTCGTCAGCCAGTCGAACTACAGGTTTTTTGTAATAAGAATATCAAGATACTGTTTAAACTATCCACTGGTAAGGTTGGCGCAACTAAGTAGCTTTGTCTTCGTTACCCACCGTTAGCAGACTTCAGAATTATGGCCATGATATTAGGTCTGCCACGATTTCTCACATAATAATGAGATATCCAGATGATATGAATTACGATCGAAGCAACTTAACATATAAGATGATAGAATAAATTTTATTACTCTATTATACATGTTTACTCGCACTAATGCCAGATGAAGTCAGAAGACCACCTTCTCTCCTTGCTCAGGTTACAAAAAGGATACATGTCAGGGAAAATCTTAGCAAAGGAGACAGGTATTTCAACAAGCGGAATTTCAAAGCGGATAAAGATTCTACGCAAATACGGGTATAATATTGAGTCCAGGCACAGGATGGGTTATAGACTTGCAGGTGAGACGGACCTTCCTCTTCCGTCTGAGCTTATGAAGGTGCTCGACACTTTATTTGTAGGTAAGTGCAAAATAATCTACCGGCCGACTATTCATTCAACTCAAAATCTTGCAATCTTGCTTGCTGACAAAAATCCCAGTTCCGATGGTGTAGTGATTATTGCAGGGCAGCAAAAGAGTGGACGCGGCCGGCAAAACCGGAAGTGGATATCGCCCAAGGGAGGCATATGGCTATCAGTTGTATTAAGACCAAGAATTTCCACTTCCAAGATCACGCTCCTTCCATTCGCTGCCGCGATCGCAGTATGTGATGCAATCAAAAAAACTACACAACTTGATGCCAAATTAAGATGGCCAAATGATGTTACAATATCTGGCAAAAAAGTGGCTGGCATTCTAGTTAACCTAAGCATGGAGGCGGAGCGGATCAACTACGCTGTCATTGGGATTGGAATAAATGCAAATGTTAACTCGTCGGCGATCTCTTCACATCTTGAAAAGAGCATCAATGTCACTTCATTAAGTGATGAGCTCGGCCATAAGACGAGTATACTTAGTTTAACTAAGGTGATACTTGAGAGACTTGAGTATTATTATATGGAGCTGAAGCGCTGTGCTCCTCACACAATAATAGAGGAGTGGAAGAAAAACTCTGACATATTACATCAGAAGGTCGCGGTGATGCAGAACAATAGAACCATTCAAGGCATGGCGGTAGATGTAAAGGATGATGGATCGCTTTTGGTCAGAACCGACGAGTGTGACAATATCAATGTAGTAGCAAGCGACATATATGTAAGATTCTAATAGTGTCTCAAGAATCCACTTTGAGTCGATCATTGATGATATGTCTCTGCCACCAACTATCAAAACCTAGCTTAGCACAATTCTTTTTCTTCTAGTAGTAATAGTATTTTGTAAATATTGCAGGTTGTCCAGCTCCTACTACTACTACTATCTTTGGAACTCTTTTTTGCATTTCTTAGGCTATAGAGTTGTTAAATATTCTTTCTTTTGTGGAGTTCAGAAACGATCGCTATATGTGTGGACCCTCTCCAGCGTAAGACGGATTGCTCACCGGTGGAGAGTGGAGTAGCGGTTGCTGCTTCGGCTGCTATTGCTACGGGTGCTAAAATATGCAAGAGAGTATCCTACTTTAATTCAGGACATACGACGGCAATATCGTTTACATTAGTGCCAGTAAAACCAGTGAAGATGAGTGAATTCAACTTTTTGAAGGCGTGATAACTATCGTGCATGTTGAGATATTTCTCGAGGTCCATCTTTTTGGCAAGCATTATTGTCTTTGGTGATACAAGAGCGCCAGCTGCATCAGAGTTGCCATCTATTCCGTCCGTTCCTATGCATCCTATTGCAACATCATGTCGATCAATCTCAGCCAAACATGAAAGTGCCGCTTCCTGGTTTCTCCCCCCAAGACCGTTTTTACGTCTGCCTAGCTTGACAGTTGTCTCGCCTCCGGCCACTATTGCAAGACGCTTGCGTCCAAGGCCTAGTGCTTGCCGTGCCAGAAATGCTCCAAATTCTTTAGCCTCACCATCAAATTCTGATCCAAGATTTACCGCTTGCATGCCGCGCTTTTTGAGGTAGCCTACTGCTGCTTTGCACGCAATAGCATTGTTTCCAATAAGCATGTTGTGGATGTGAGAAAACAGTTCATCTTCTGGCTTGGGCGTTTCCTCAATTTTGCCCTTGGCCCCTTTAGTAACATGTTGGATAGCAGCAACAGGACCTTCTATGTGATATTTTCTCAAGATATTCAAAGCATCCCCAAAAGTCGAGCTGTCTGGACAGGTAGGACCTGAGGCAATCATTCCGAGATCATCTCCTATCACGTCAGAGAGGATCAGCGACAACAGGACGCATGATTCGTTCACATATCTCAGGAGCTGGCCTCCCTTGACAGCTGATAGGTGCTTTCGCACAGCATTTATCTCGTGAATTGATGCTCCAGAGCGAAGGAGCGAATTGGTGATTCTTTGCTTGTCAGCCAAAGAGATGCCTGTAGCAGGCAGCGGCATTAGTGCAGAGCCACCACCTGATATTAGAAAGATTACAAGATCATTCTGATTGGCCTCTCTCAAAATTGAGAGAATATTTCTTGTACCCTTTATCCCTGCGTTGTCAGGGATTGGATGCGAGGCCTCAGTCACTAAAACCCTCTTAATCTCTTTGGCTTTGGTCCCGTAGGGAACAGTGATCGCACCAGCGGCAACCTTGTTGCCCAAGATAGAGCGGACCGCATAGGCCATGCCAAATGTTGCCTTACCAGCACCGACAATGTATGTGCGGTCAAATTCTCCCAGCTTTACAACATTCCCATAAATGTCACGTACTGTCAGTTTGCCATTGCTGAATTTTACAGTGCGCATTATGAGTGGAGCAGGCCTTACATTGTCAATTGCAACTGCAAGTGTGGAAAGGATTAGCCTGGAAGACTTACTTTTATGAAATCTCTCCAATTTGTGACGATTTACAATCAATCAATCAATCATTAGTTACCGGTTACAGCACCTAAAAATTTCTTTTTATGATGCCGGTTTCTTTATTGTATACAAGCAGAAGTCACATTCTTCGCAGACATAATACAGGTTGTCAAAGTCAGAACAAAGCATCATGCTATCATGACAGCGGGGACATTCTATCTCCTGTTCTAGGAACGGAATTGGATTTTCTTGCTCTTCCTTGGCTTTCATGCTTGCAGGCATTACCTTTTCTGTTTCAAGCGTCTGTTCTACCATGAAAGGAAATAAATACGCACTTCTTTTTAAGCCCTGCAACACCCTCAAGAGAGGGAGGGGGTAACTATTCATCTAGAATTGAGTAAAAATTCGAAGCCTTACAGGCTTTAGAGCGCTTTAGTCGGCGTAGATTAAGGCTTGATTCACCTATCCCTCTAAGCTTTGATTTTTGTGGATGCTACTTGTGAATTTTGGCTGTTCATGCATGTGATTGAGTTTTTAGTCCAGCGCAACAATTGTATCCCTTTGTTCTCTCTTAATGATGTTATTTATATCGACTATGAAAAAAGACACAACATGATTCTCAAGAATCGTGTGCTCTTCCCTCATCAGGTGCTAAAAGCATAAATTATCTAAAAATTGAACAAAATCCCGTTAATGTTTACACTGTACACGCCACAGACTGCTGATAAGGCACTGCCGGAGGTCAAGCGCTTATTTGAAAATATCATAATGCAAAAGAATCATGTTGTTGCCTTGCAAGAGGAGATTCAGACAATAATTGACTCTGGCAGTCCTTTTGAAGGTTTTATAAACAAAAAGCAAGAGCTTAACACCGCGGTCACCAATCTGTACAGGCTGATAGAACAACTTGAGGCTACAGGGGTAATAATAAAAAGCGTAGATGATGGGTTGCTTGATTTTCCTTCAAGGAGGTTTGACGAAGAGGTCTGGCTATGCTGGAAAGTAGGTGAAAACAAGATCAAGTTTTGGCATGGAAAAGATGAGGGCTTTACGGGCCGCAAGCCCCTTGAAAGCACAGGCGTAATAGAGCCGTAGCTTTATAGAATCTATTGTAGGCAAGTTAATATGCCTATTGACGCCGCAGAGTTTGATGCACACAAAGATGTTGGATCAATCATCACGCAATTCTTATGTAGAAACTCGGACAAAGGTTATTCTGCCAGAGAGATAGCGCAGGCAACCGGTATTGCAGAGGCAAACGTAAATAATGCCATGCTCAAGCTAGGATTATCCGATCTTGCAAGTGTTATAGCAGGGAAGAGGAAGAAGTTTCGGATAGAGGATGTAACGATAAATGGTGTAACGTATTACCGGTGTGTTTCTCAATAATTTCAAAAAACATACTAATAAGCTCTTCTACATATGGTAGGAGATAAGTGCTATCTATTTGGATACGAGCTATCCGGATCCGATTCCTGCTAGCGTCAGTAATTGCGGTCAGTAACGGTCTTGCTATTGCTTACTGGAAATATGCTACCATAGATCCACTTTACGCCGTACTTACGTATATTGGCGTAGTTTTTTTGCATGCAAGCGTAGACCTTCTCAATGACTACTGGGATCATAAGAGAGGAATCGATAGCGCAACGAAAAGAACAAAGTTCAGCGGGGGGACAGGAGTTCTTCCTGAAAATCTACTGACACCTCGGACAGTATACATAGC
>CAYWRR010000127.1:0-6740 GCA_964460425.1 uncultured Nitrososphaera sp. | reverse complement strand
ATTTGTGTAGTTTAACGGCTCTATTAACTTAAGCCAAGTTCTCTTACTTTAAAGAAGTGATATTGCTTCTCTTTCTTTTTTCTACGATAGGTGGGTAGTAGTAGCTGTGTTGTTTTTGCTTTTTTGCTAGTAGACTGATCGGTATCATCAGCACGTAATACTTCTTTGCTATTTGAAGAAGCTGGCCTGATAAATCAAAAAAATTCTATGCTGACAGCATATGTCTCTGACTTCTTTTTCAGTGTTTTGACTGTGAAAATTGGGAATGAAGTCCTTAAGTTAACCTGGCCGTTTAACCAACTAAAGGTTAAAATTTGAATGGCAGGCAGCAGGCCATGTGTCAAGCGAATATGAGTACAATGTAGGCAAGCTCTTAGCAGAAAAGAAGGAAAAGCTTGAAGAGCTTATGAAGAACCCTGAGCAAAATAGAGGCGAAATTGCAATGCTTTCTACAGAAGTTGAAACGCTGCAGTCGCTCTTTGAAAACTACAATCTTGGCATGAACGTCTTTCGCCGGGCTCAGGGGGGACGATCTAGCCTCAGAGAATAGCTCCTGTCTTGCTCTGTTGCATGATTGACCATCCCATAGCCAATGCCGCCTTCTAACCTACAATATCGTTCCGACAAACATATTGTACAGCGATACTTTCAAGAACATCTCCTTTACCATGTTCTGATAATTCCTGGCCATAACATACTCGCCAAACATTCTTTTGATAGCTGAAAATACTGATTCTGCAATCCACCTATGCCCATAGCTGACGCTGGCTTTCCATCTGACAAAATCTAACAGCTGCTGCATTACTGCCAATTTCCTTGGATAGCAGCCCATTGCTTTACCGTATGAGTTCTTCTTAACCTTGATAGCTGGTTCAATACCATTGTCAGATAGATACCTGAAAATCTTCTTGCTGTCATATATGCTGCATCTGCTATCACACGCTTGATATCGTTATTTTCAGATACTGATTTGACCAGCTTCTTTAGCATCCTCTGCTGTCATGCACACCTCTCCACTTGTCACCTGCATCGATACCACCTTCTTCTTCCTAATATCAAAACAGCCAGATGTATCTTCAGATATCCACGCTTGACATGCCATTTATCTTGCGTATCCATTCTCCTCTATTGGATACCTTGATACCTGTGCTATCAAGAGCAATGACGATATCGTTGCCCAGCCTTTCATTCACTTTGATATCCAGCTTGTTGACACGCCTGCTAATAGTGCTGTAGTCAGGAATAGATGGTACCTTGTTTCCAGCATGGGCCTTGACCACACCTTCAGTCTGTCTAAAGGCTAGATGGAAGTATGCTCCCATGTATCCTAGCAGCTGTACAAAAGAATCTGGATAGTGGTACGGCTCTCCTACCTTGTCCTGATTCATTCTTTCCAATTCTTCCTGCCAGCCATCTATAACATCAAAATCCATCATTACCTGTCCACGTCTTACCAATGATTCATCGTAATAAGGCCAGTATACCATCTCAAAATGGCAAGACAAGGGGCTAGCTAAATTCAGCTTGGTAAGATACTGCGACAGATTGGTCAATCATGCAACAATGCACTCCTGTCTGTAATGAATTTATATGACGACTTATTCGCTTACATTACATCTCCATGCATGAAGAGAAAATCAAGCGGCTGGCTTCAATGAAAAAGTCTGCTGAGAGCGGCGGCGGTCAAGAGAGAATTGAGGCTCAGCATTCCAAAGGCAAGCTTACTGCTCGGGAAAGGATCTCTCTATTGCTAGACGAAGGCTCATTTGTAGAGCTGGATAAGTACATCACACATAGAAGCGACGACCCTACGCTGCCAAAATTCTACGGAGATGGGGCTGTCACTGGCTTCGGAACTATAAACGGCCGGCAGGTGTTCATATTTTCTTATGACTTCACTGTTCTTGGTGGCTCACTTGGCGAAATGACTAGCAAGAAAATAGCCAAGGCGATGGATCATGCCATGAAGGTCGGCTGCCCCATAATCGGCATAATCGACTCTGGTGGCGCACGCATTCAGGAAGGTGTCATGAGCCTTGATGGCTACGGTGAAATTTTCTTCCATAACACCATGGCCTCCGGCGTCATACCACAAATCACAGCTAGCATAGGTCCGTGCGCCGGTGGCGCAGTATATTCCCCAGCAATGACTGACTTTGTGGTGATGGTTGAAAATGTTGGCCAGATGTTTGTTACTGGTCCTGAAGTGGTCAAGGAAGTGCTCAGCCAAGAAGTATCCTTTGAAGAGTTAGGAGGAGCGCGTGCGCATGCTACCAAATCCGGCGTTGCCCACTTTATCACCAACAATGAATATGATTGCTTTGACAAGATAAAGAAGTTATTATCTTTCATACCGCATAATAACTCAGAAGAGCCTGCGATAGTTGATACAAATGACGATCCAAACAGAATCGATCCCAAGCTGATTAATATCCTTCCAGAGAACCCCTACCAGCAGTATGACATGAAAGAAATAATCAAATCAATAGTCGATAACGGCGACTTTTTTGAAGTGCATGAGCTGTTTGCCGAGAATATCCTAGTAGGGTTTGCAAGGATGGGTGGCAGGTCGGTAGGCATCATTGCAAACCAGCCAATGTACTTGGCAGGCGCACTTGACATCAATTCTTCAAATAAGGCTGCCAGATTCATCAGGTTCTGTGACGCATTCAACATCTCAATAGTGACACTTGTTGACACTCCTGGATACCTTCCCGGAACAGATCAAGAGCACAATGGCATCATCAGGCATGGCAGCAAGCTGCTGTTCGCATATTGTGAAGCCACGGTGCCCAAAGTGACATGCATCATAGGCAAGGCTTATGGCGGTGCATACATTGCCATGGGAAGCAAGAACCTGCGCGCTGACATTAACTACGCCTGGCCTAACGCAGAGATTGCTGTCCTTGGCCCAGAAGCCGCAGTCACTATTGTACATAGGAAGGAGCTAAAGAATGTTCCAAATGCAGCTGAAACAAAGAAAAAGCTTGCAAATGACTATCGTGAAAAATTCGCAAACCCGTATATAGCTGCAGAAAAAGGTATTATTGATGTGGTTATAGATCCGATGGAGACTAGACCCATGATAATACAGGCACTCATTGCTCTTGCCAATAAGAAAGAGTCAAGGCCTTGGAAGAAGCATGGTAACATCAACTTGTGATAGCAATGTCGAAAAAAATAACCCGCATACTGATCGCAAATAGGGGAGAAATAGCCCTTAGGGTTATTCGAGCCTGTAGAGATCTTGGGATAAAATCGGTAGCTATTTACTCTGACGAGGATATCCGCGCGGTGCATGTAAAGCGAGCTGATGAAGCCTATCACATTGGTCCAGCAGCACCGGCTCAGAGCTACCTCAACATGACCAAGATAGTAGAGACTGCCAAGGCTGCAGGAGCAGATGCCATTCACCCTGGCTACGGCTTTCTCTCAGAGAATGAGAATTTTTCAGAAATGTGCGAAAAAAATGGTATTATCTTTATTGGGCCAACCAGTAAAGCTATGGAACTTACTGGCGACAAAATGAAATGCAAAGCAATCATGAAAAAGGCCAAAGTTCCAACAGTGCCGGGAAGTGATGGCATCGTAGAGGATGTAGAAGAGGCCGCTAATATTGCTGAGGAAGCAGGCTACCCTGTTTTGCTCAAGTCAGCCTTTGGAGGTGGGGGAAGAGGTATCAGACTTGCCAACGATGAAAAGCAGTTGAGACAGGAGTTCGAAATGGCGTCAGCAGAGTCGCGTGCAGCTTTTGGCAAAGCAGCATTGTTTGTAGAAAAATACCTTGAGCGGATCCGGCACATCGAATTTCAACTCATACGTGATTCGCATGGAAATAGCCGGCATCTGTTTGAACGAGAATGTTCTATTCAGAGGCGTCATCAAAAGCTCATTGAAATGTCGCCTTCGCCTGTGGTAGATCAGAAGACAAGAGATCGTATTGGTGAGATTGCAGTAAGAGCAGTTGATGCTGTAGACTATTTGAACGCCGGAACTGCAGAGTTTTTGCGTGATCCTCAGGGTAATTTTTACTTTATCGAGATCAATTCGCGCTTGCAAGTCGAGCATCCAGTAACTGAACTGGTGACTGGACTAGATCTTGTAAAGCTGCAGATAGGAGTAGCACAGGGCGAAGAGATCTCATTCAAGCAGCAAGATTTGAAGGTGAATGGCTGCGCAATTGAATGCAGGATTAATGCTGAAGACCCATTTTATGAATTTGCACCTTCAACCGGTATTGTGCCAAACTGCAACATTCCCTATGGGCCCGGCGTCAGGGTTGACACATATCTTTACCCTGGCTGCAATGTATCTGGATACTACGACTCCCTTGTAGCCAAGCTTTTGGCATGGGGCAGAAACTTTGACGAGGCAAGAATTAGGATGAAAAACGCCCTTGATGAGTTCATGATAGAAGGCATCAATACTACAATTCCACTTTACAAGACTATAATGGACGATCCAAACTTTATCAATGGCGAACTCTCAACTGACTATCTTGAACGTTTCAAGATACTTAACAAGATGAACGAGAATGCAAAGAAAGCCGCCAAGGAAAGTGCAAAGGCGGCGGTAGCAGCAGTACTGTTGCAGTTAGAGTTCGTAAGGAAGGCTGAGGCTAGTCAGCAGAGCTATGTGACCAAGTCAAAGTGGAAAATGATGAGAGCATCATAAAATGCAGTTCAAAGTTGGCGACCTTGCTGAGATGTTAGAGGGCGAAGTGCTGCGTACCACTGACAATAATTCTGTGCTAGTCAAGATAGGAGGCAAGCAGCATATATTGCGGTTATTGAAATCTGGGACTAACGAGTTCGAATTTTTGCTTGATAATAGTTTTCACTATGCCAAGATCTTGCAGTTGAGCACTGCAGAAGTGAAGATAATCATCGATGGCCAGCCATTAGTGGTGAAACGGCATAGCAAGATGACAGAAGTGCTTGAGAAGGCATCGGCAATGGGAGGAGCTGGAGGTGGCGACCGCAACCTTACAAGCCAGATCCCCGGCAGGGTGGTTAACATCGCAGCAAAGCCTGGAACCGAGGTTAAGAAAGGTGACGTTATCGTTGTGCTCGAATCCATGAAGATGCAGGTGGCAGTGAAGGCCCACAAGGATGGTAGCCTGAAAGAAATGAAGGTAAAGCAGGGCACCAGTGTCGCAAGAAATGACGTACTAGCAATTATTGAATAATCGCTATTAGTAGTAGTAGTGCTCTACTTCTTGGCCTTCTTGAGTACTTCTTTGATCTCGCTATACTTTGGCTCTATGCTCGGGTTATCTGAAATCCACCGATAGATTACCTTACCATCTTCGTCAAGGATAAAGATTGATCTTTTTGCTGCATTATAACCTTCCATAGTGCCAAGTTTACTCATTACAATGCCATATCTTTTGATAGTATCGCGTTTGTAGTCACTCAACACTGGAAAGTTAAGATGATGATTCTGAGTGAATGCCTTGTTTGCATTAGGGCTGTCAACAGAAATAGCTACTACGTTTGCCCCATAATCTCTAAGCTCGTCAAGCTGATCACGAAAGGCGCACATTTCTGCTGTGCATACTGATGATTCTGCCGCTGGGAAGAATGCAATGATTGTTTTCCTGTCTCTAAATTCGCTCAACTTGCGCCATTTTTGGTCTATATCTGGGAGTTCAAAATCTAGAGCCTTGTCACCTATATTGGGAAGCGATGCAAGGGGTGTGCTAGACATCTCGCTTTGCAGCTGCAGACCTAATAATAAAAACATTTCAGTGCAAAAATTCAATATTATAGGTTTTGCTATTACCTTATGTGAGTTGATCCTTCAAGATGTATGACCATACTCATAGTTTTAATGAAAGATGTCTATTGCTGCATTCCATCTTCATCCTTTGAATTAAAGATAATACTAGACTAACATTCTACTGCAACCATGCCATAGCCATCATTGTATGATAGACCGTCTTTGCTATGTATTGCTGCCGCTGCCGCCAATACCGTATCTCCATTGATTCTTTTCCATATCAAGTATAAATGCAAGTAGAATATTTTCAAGTATACTTATTATCTTGTCTCCTTTCGTCCTAGTTGCCTTTCTTGGAGCACCAGTAGCTCCAGTGTCGGTCAATTCGTTGAACTTCCAATATATTCTGACATTATCTGGCAGCTTTGGTATAACATCTTTGGGTGCTAAGGTCATATTTACAAGGTCCGGCCTAACAGCAAGCATTGCAGATGTTTCTGCCTCTCCCCCATGTCCTAGACCATCCCAGACATCAAACAGTTCCTTATCTATTGATCCAACTAGAGTCCACCATGATTCAAGACAAGATATTACAACTCTGGGATTTCTTTCCTTAATTATTCTAGAAGCTAGTTCGATGGGCGCGATATTACCGTCATGACCATTTATTATTAGGATACGTCTTATGTTATTATCCACTAGGCTCTGCAAAATATCATGTACTACATTCATCATCGTATCTGGCTCAAAACTAACTGTCATAAAGAAGTCTTTATGGTGAGAACTCACACCATATGGAATTGGAGGAAAAATGACTAATTTTTTACCACAGCGGGCAGCAACTCTTTTGGCAAGTTCAAATGGCATGATGAAATCTGACCCAAATGGCATATGGTCTCCATGATTCTCACAAGCTCCAAAGATTAATAGTCCTATGGTCTCATGTGAAATGAATTGCTCTAGCTCACGGGCACTCATCTCTGAAAGAACGTTATGATCACCATAATTTTCTTGATTCT
>CAYWRR010000126.1:0-6796 GCA_964460425.1 uncultured Nitrososphaera sp. | reverse complement strand
CTGTCGTAAAGTTCTAGTAAACTCAGGATTACTACCATCAATATAGACCATAGTCTTCCTATGCGGTCCACCATGATAATCTGTTTCTAATAAGTTAGTTATGCATAGTTATATTCCCTAAATCCTGCTTTTTCAGCAGTAGTGCCTCCGACCTTCATAAGAATGAATTCCTCATGTGGATGTATGATCGAATCATCAGGGTTTCTTCCATTTCCATGAAGCCTCTCATATTCTTCTATTGAGAGTCTTATTCGCGGGCCTATTTCTTCTTCAAGGTTCATCTGTTTTACAATTTCCTTATGCCCAGGCTGTATTGTACCGCTAAATACCATAGCACTACTACCACTACCGTATGAACCAAAACCAACTCTTTTTCCATCTAGCTCTCTACCTTTCTTATATTCAAATTCAAGCAAGCTTCTAAAACCCATATACATTGATGCGGTGTATAGATTTCCAATTATTGCAGAGGCTTCAAGCGAGCTTGCCATCTTCTTTTCAAACACCTCGTGATAGAAAGACGATTTAGCGAATGCCTTTCTGAATTCTTCATCGGCTTTCATAAATTCAGTATCTAAAAGGATTGACTCTATCGTCCCCCTAGCATCTTTTTGAACTGGTTCCTCAATGCCAACTTCTTTTATTACATCTCTCCATCTGGGAAGATGACGCCATTCATGCCTTAATAAGTAGATTAGAGCTTTTTCCCCCATCCTTCTGTATGGTAAATGAACACTGAAAAAATCAATATAATCAGTAATGGATTCACCTTCATTGAGACCTATCAAACCTGTTGCCAAGACTTTCTCTTTATAACTATCAAATGCTCTTTTTACTTGGATTAGATATAATAAATTAGAGTAGATTCCATTAACAAGGGGCGTTTCCTTTCCTATAGGTCTATAAAAGTCGTATTCGTTTTTAATAATTGTAGAAGTGACTCTTCTATCGAAGGTTAATAATCTGGGGTCCTCTTTTACGAGCATGGCAACGGCCCCAGCACCCTGTGTATATTCAGCAGCAGAACCAAGATCATACTTGGCAATATCGCTCACAATTACGATGGCAGACTTCCCATTATTTTCTTCTGCCCTGATCCAGTTCGCATTATCATACAGTGCATACGAACCACTTACACATGCAAATTTGCACTCTATTCCACCAGCATGTTCGAATGACCCCTCTCCGTATAGCTGCTCAAGCATTCCTATGACAAAAGAGTTCATCGCCTTAGACTCATCAAGTCCTGATTCAGTTGCTATATAGATTCTTCCGATATCCTCGGGCCTCAAGTCATTTTTTTCTATCAATTTTAGACATGCATTAGCTGCCATACAGGCGGGATCCTGATTAGCATCGACTACAGCCATTTTCCTTATTCCTATTCCATATTCTAATTTTTGAGGCTCGATTCCACGTGCTATTGCGAAATCCTTATAATCAACATAGAGCTTTGGAACGTATATAGCTAAGTCATCGATCCCCACGTGCATGCCTATAGACAGATGAGTTTGAGGACAAAGACAATTTAAAGGTACTTCTAACTATATTTGACATATGATATTAATCTAATTGACATTAATCTGGGTGTTAAGGTATTAAGGAACATCTATGGAGTGTTCCATTAACAATATGTTGGGAGTACCTACATTTTTACCCGGTATTAGATTAAGGGTATACCAATGGCTGGCGCGATCGACATTCCATTCAAATAGCTTATTGGAACAAACATCCAGGGAGTATAATTTGGCTGCAATCTCATGATTGTCATGGGTTCACTATCTGCTTTGGAATAATGTGAGCAACAAAGAAATGTCAAAGAAATATCAATGCTACCAGGCCTTACAGCCTCTTTCTATAACCCTTTTCCATGAAAATAACTTTTTCAAGGCATTATCCATCTATAGTCTGGTATTGTGTTTGTAGTATCGGTATGGTGTTGCAACCTACTAACCGATAATTGTAGCTATAACTCGCAATCAGATCAACAACCATTACCCTGCATATATAAGAAAATAGTAAGTGAGTTTATTATCTGATAAATGGAGATTATGATACTCTCAGAGAGAACAATATGAGGTGTTATAGTTACGCCCTATTAACATATCGCACTACTAGTAGCTGTTGGTATTAAAGATGTAGATGCATAAGCTAAACCTTTTGATCATGTTCATTAACCATGACGGGCTTACTCATCGTAAATTAAGGCCAAGACTCGACCTAATATTAATTTAATTTTAGGCAAGATGGATACGGATGATCTGGCGGTTAGAGCGGTAGAATCATTATTAGAGGTTTATCGTATACAAAAAAAAGGCAAATGAATTATAGAGTGAGTGTATTTGAACAGAATATTAATATTACTGATGACTTAGAAAATGAGTACCAGGCCTTTAGAAATCAATTTGATGTTGATCATAGTGTTAATACTAACAGTTCATAGCTGGTGTCGAACACGATGCTTACCATCTTCCAACAATAAAATCAGGAAAAATCGATATGGCTCAAAAAAAGAAAGACTTTAAAATGAAATCGGATGGTAAAAATAATATCAATAAACCGTCTTACGCTAACTCAGTAAAAATTCCAGCCTACGCATGGAAGATGCTGGCTATATTGAGCTGCATTGCGACTATGGTAATGTATGCAGAAACAATGTTGATACCAGCTATTCCTGATCTGATTAGAGATTTTCATGTATCATACAGTATGTCCTCATGGATTCTTACTTCTTATCTCATAGCTGGAGCTGTTATGACTCCGCTAGCTGGCAAGTTATCAGATATCTATGGTAGAAAGAAAATCTTACTTGTTATAATGGCAATTTATGCAGTTGGAGTTTCTATGGCTGGATTTGCCCCAAATATATACTTCATGATATTTGCCCGCACCATTCAAGGAATCGGTATGTCAATGTTTCCCATAGCATTTGGTATGATAAGAGATCAATTTCCAAGAGAAAAAATATCGATAGGTCAAGGTATAATAACTTCTATGTTTGCATCAGGAGCAGTTCTAGGCTTAACTATAGGAGGTATTATAGTTCAAAACTACGGATGGCAAAATACATTCTTCACGATAATACCAATTGCAATTGCCCTTCTTTTTATAATCTGGAGATTTATTCATGTAATTGATCTAAATGAGAGGGCTCAAAGCCAAATACAATCAAGATTACCAGAGGATGGTAATACAGGTAAAATAGGTAGTGTAGATATTAATGGTACTCCACCTAGGGATCAAATTGATATTAAAGGTGCAATTACATTGGCAGTTACAGTTGCCTCGTTTCTGTTAGTCCTGACTCTACTTGAAACATCTGGCAACATAATGGGGGTTACCTTCACTAACTTAGTAAGTGACGACGATTATACATCTGATGCTAATTCCTCATTGTATGTTTTACTGTTTCTTATTATAGGAATTGTTACACTCGTATTGTTTATACTTATAGAAAGACGAGAAAAACATCCCTTGGTAGAATTTAAACTTCTGCTACATAAATCAATACTTCCTGCAAACCTCATTATAATGCTAGTTGGATTTTCTATGTTTATGGTCTTTCAGACAATACCAATATTGGTACGAAATCCAGAACCAGTTGGATTTGGAGAAGGTCCTATAGGCGCAGGAAGTGTACAACTTCCGTTTGCCTTAGTATTGTTAATCTTTGGCCCAGCTTCTGGTTTTATAATATCAAAATTAGGATCTTTAAAACCAATTATCTTTGGCACCTTTGTTACTACCGCAGGTTTCATTGGTTTGCTCCTGTTCCATTCAACTGAATTATTAATATCAGCTAATCTTGTGCTTCTTTCTGTTGGATTGTCACTGACTAGTGTTGGGGCCATGAATGTTATTATCCTATCCACACCTAGACACTTTAGTGGTATATCTTTAGGTATGAGCAGTCTTATGAGAATTGTAGGGGCATCTGTAGGCCCAGCCTTAGCTGGTATGTATATGCAGACAAACCAGACCTCGATGAATATTGAAGGTATAATAAAATATTTCCCGTCGCCTGTGTCTTTTGAGTTAATTTTCTTCAGTGCTGTCATAGTCTCTGTTGTCTCAATAGTACTAGCAATAATCTTGAGACAGCGGGCTATTAAAATGGCGATACCGAATTTGGCTTAGCATAACGAAAGACAAAAGAAGAATTATGTTACACACAAGAAAGGTTTACATATAGAAATTGGTTATTCACTTAGCACTTTCGTTAGTTTCCCAGATGCCAAAAGCATTATTCTCTGTGTCAAGACAAACTGCAAAATATCCCATTCCTGGTACTGCCATTTTAGGAACGTGGACCTTACCTCCTAATTTTTCTACCTTTGATGAATATTCGTCTACTGATTTCACGTCTATATAATTGATAATCGGCTGTTGTGGGCCTTTTCTTTTCATCATACCTCCACTTAACGCTCTATCACCTTTTTCATTTGTGGTCGTTACCATCCAGTAATCCATATCACCGCCAGTCGATCCAGGCCATTTTTCTGTCTTCCATCCAAACAGATCATTGTAGAATTTCTTTGACCTTTCAACATCGTCTGCAGGTATTTCGAAATGAACTATTGTTGGCATGGTAGTATAAGACTATAGGTAGTTTATAAACTTCTTCAGCAGTATTATTGTCTCACATACATTTGTAATTTAGTGCATTGTTATAGTTCCTGAGTGTACTAAATATAGATAATCATTTGTACCTGGGTTTTTTAAAATTTCATTGCAAATGTAGCAATATTATGAGAACTTGATGTTTATGACTTATGGGTTGTCTACATCGATAAATCTCACATGGGAGCTAAGAACTATAATGCTAGGACCAGATATACTGGCCTACCATATCTTGTAAACCCCGCAAATTTGCCACCGCTGAAGGACTTTTTTCAGAAGAACCATGGAAGCTGTACCACATTACAAGGTATTTGATTTCTATGATTTTTATGCTTGAATTTGGCCATGTGCGGTCTAACTTAAAGAATCTCCTCAGACTAGCAGATAGATGAGGTGTTAGATAACTCTTCTAGAATGCTAACGAATCATGCGTTGGATGCTGCTGCCCCTAAATCTGCCAAAGTGCTTGGTAATCCTGCTAGGTCCGACCTTTTTTTATCAAAGAAGTGGAAGATTTCACTATAACTCAGCATGAAAAAACAAGTCTTTATAAATGGCGAATGTCAATTTTAATTGAGTAAAGGCTCACAGATGGGATAGCGGCAATGGCTGCTAGAGCCGTATGGAAGAGGAGTATAGCGTTTGAGGTAGTGGAAACTATAGTTCAGGCTTTCAGTGCTGCCCAAAAGTACACAATATTCGCAGTAGACGAAAGATGGGATTCCGGTGAGTGAGTAAAGGCATGCAAACATCTTTCTCACCTACGAGGGAAGAACAAGAGAAACTTCTAACCCCACACGAATACATAAGAGATACCTTATCTTTTAGATATCAAGAATGTATACTTTGTGGAAGTAGAACAGAATTCACATGCATAAAATGTGGTTATTGCTATAGCTGTCACTGGAAGAAGGAACAAGTTGAAAAAATAGAGTTAAGAAATAATCTTAAGGATTTTTATGCGTCGTTATCAAAAGCTAGCAGTAATAAAAACCAAGAAGAACGATCTAGTCAGGCACCAAAAGATGAAGTAATGAAAGAAAAATGGGGAACAGTAGACGTATTTGGTCAACAGGCCGAACCAATATGCACTTACTACAGATGTAATCATAAGTTTTCAGCCCATGGTTCGGATAGTCATGGTTGTAAATGTAAACATCCTACAAACAAGACACTAGGTATATTCGTGAGGTACAAATGAAAGACACTCCACAGTATAAACAAGAGCTTAAGCGTATGAAAGATAGACTAAGGAGATGTCTGCAGCTCTTGAAAATAGATCACAACGACCAGATAGGTAAAATAGCTTTTAATTTGATTGAAAAAGATACTTCTGACCAAGCAACAAAACCATATTATGGGAAATGGACTGTTCCCCTAAACGCGATAGCAGCTTCATGCATTCTAATTCAACGGGTGTTCTCCCAGTCAGAAATATATGATTTTCTAACTGTAGCAGTAGCGACTAGTATAGAAGTAAGAACTAAAGAGATTGATGAGATAGTCTTTAGAATTTATAGAGATATCATGACAAATTATGAAAGCTCAGTTAATAAGCTAAAGATAGCATACCCGAAAATTATTGTTGACGTAGTCGCTATTCTAGATAAAGGTGTTGACGAGAGAGGTAAGAAAGTTCCTATATATAATGTAGAGAGTTATTACCAAATGCGGAAGTCAGATATTACTACTCCTACTTTAACAGTACCCATCACTACTCAGTCCACCTCTGCTACTGCCGCAAGCATGAAGAGTATTAATGGGAAAGGAAAGGAGTATAGAGAGCCGCACCTTAATAAGGATGAAGCGGCTGAGCTTGTTAAAAGTCTCAATAAAATTACTGAACGGAACAAAAAAGATATTCAAGTGTCAATCGCCAAATTGCATCGAAAAGATGTTCTTAGAATAAATGACCTTTGCAAAAATTATAACAAATTGCAGAAATACAGTAAGCTAATAATAGATACTGACCAGCAAAAGCTCAAAAATGCTCTTGAAAAAGACGTTGGCAGGAAGTTATCTGATTATCAGCTTCAACATGCTGCAAACTCAATAAGAAAGGCAAAACTGTATATAGAAAATGTTTTGGATGGCAAATTTGTACCACACGGTTCCCACGGGATTAACCATACTAAACATAATCTGGAATACGGATATCTTATTGTAGGATTAATGC
>CAYWRR010000125.1:0-6828 GCA_964460425.1 uncultured Nitrososphaera sp. | reverse complement strand
AGCTGAAGATGAGGAAGAAGCTGAAGATGAGGAAGAAGCTGAAGATGAGGAAGAACCTACAGTTATCCCTCGTGCTCTTCGTAGATTACCGGCCGATGATGAGCCGATTGCAGTAATTGATCCAAATCTTGTAGCAGAGGAGATTGTTGTTGATTTGTTGCGGCCATCAGCAATGGCTTTTCCAGGTGATTCTAGCGATGATATCTTAGTAGCTTATAAGGACAATGGTACTGTACGGAGGATAATTGGAGGTGTGATTCAACCCGAGCCGCTAGTCGATGTTGCTGTTGCAAACAATAATGATACCAATGAAAGGGGCTTGCTCGGGATGGCTGTAGCCAAGCAGAATGAAACTACCACGTATGTCTTTCTTTATTATACCGAATCTGGAGGTGGACAGGATGGGGATGATGCTGACGGAATAGTGCCAGCCGGCAACCGTCTTTACAGATACGAGTTGGTAGAGAATGCTGACACTGGTTCAGCTGAACTCATAAATCCTAAGCTCCTATTAGACCTTCCGGCAAGACCAGGTCCTCGTTACAACGGCGGCCCGCTGTTGGTTAGTCAGAACCAGAATGAAACAATTGTCTACCTTATGATAGGAGATTTGGATCACCGAGAGAGTCAGTCTGAGAATTATGAGGATGGCCCGCCACCAGATGGAACAGGCGGCATACTGGCAGTTGACGTTGAAGGCAATCCATTACCAAATCCTGTACTTGTCGAGCAAGTCAGTGGTGAGGAAGAAGGGATTGGAATGTTACCCTACTATTATTCCTATGGCTTACGAAACGGCTTTGGCATGGCCTTTGACCCCATCACAGGATATCTATGGGATACAGAAAATGGGCCAAACGAACATGATGAGATTAACCTCGTGCTGCCGGGTTTTAATAGTGGTTGGGCAGATATACAAGGACCATCTTCAGCACCAGAGAATGAGGGGGCTGATCCAGAAGAAGATCTAGTGGACTTCGACGGAAGAGGAGTGTATAGAGAGCCTGAATTTGTATGGCAACTACCAGTAGGTGTGACAGCGATCGAATTCCTAAATTCTACAGCATTAGGGGAACAGTATGCAAATGACATGTTTGTAGCAGATATAAACAACGGCAGGCTATATCATTTTGACCTAAATCAAGATAGAACCGGTCTACTTCTTGAGGGAGTGCTTCAAGACCGATTGGCCAATAATGCTGAAGAGCTCGATAGTGTGATATTTGGGACAGGATTTAGAAGCATTTCAGATATTGAAGTTGGACCTGACGGTTATCTGTACTTATTGTTGTATGGCCCTGGTAAGATATTTAGAATAGCTCCTGTTGATGCAGAGGATTGAAGATGGTGAGGAAATAGAAAGCTTTAACTGCTTTTGCTACATTAGCTAAAAATTTTAGCGTTGAGATTATTCTGTTATTTCATAATTCTCTCAGGGTTAACCGTAGTTTCTCGTTTTGTTTTGATTTGTTCTTTTCTTCTGACTTTGAATGTTTATCGTCAATGACAACATCTCATCTTGTTTATTCTTATTCTTATCTTGCTTGTTTTAAGCACCTTGTAAATTCTAACTACTTAGCGACCACTAACTGTCCATTAGTTTGCAAGCTCTTGGTCTCTCAAGATGGCTTCTAGCCTCTAGAGTCAAGGCAAACATTGAATCTCAAATGCGATCATGATTACACTGGAGCCGAAAAGTGTTGTTATCTTCTAGTTGCAATGGAGCAAAGAGTATTTGGTAGGTCACAGGTGAAGCAATAATTGTTTAATATTAGCCTCGGGTTACCAAACCAGTATGCCAGGAGCCTATGTTATGATTAACACACTTCCGGGCATGGAAAAACCAGTACTTGACAGGATAGCTCAGATACCGGGTGTAGTATCAGTCGAGGGTGTCTATGCCGAATTTGATCTGATAGTAAGAGTGAACGTTCCAGTGGGCAATACAGTAGATGTTGTAATCAATGAGATTAGAAAAATACAGGGCATAAAGTCAACAAGGACTATATCATCTATTGATGAGGAGCGCAGTAGCGGCACTGGAATGGACCACCTTGGACCACCATCTGACTAAAATGTGATCATTACTGGTAGTCATGCAATGGTCTATCTCTATGTGTGTTTATCTTTGATTCTAGCTGTTTTTTGTGTTCAGAAAGTATGTGCTTGTTAGCACATTGATCATGCATGATTCCTGTTTCGCAAAAGTCACACGAGGTGACAAATTCTATCTGGACAAATATCTTCTCACAGTAACTGCACTTTTCTGCTCCAAGATCATAACTGGACAACGGTTTGAGCCAGGGATCTCGCCAGAGAAGCACCATTACATCTATCCCTACAACTTATCGAAGTGGTCATATTTGTGTTTAATTGTGCTTGTCAATGATCCCATACATGCGGTTATATGACTGCTGTAGGTCCTGCCTTTTTTGCATATTCACCTTGAGTTTTTGGAGCTCAGCCTTTAGATCATCGCTGTCGTTTGCAATTGCAAGCCTTGCCAGAGCTGCTGCCTCTCTAAGATATTGGTTTATGTATTTCTTGGCATATATGTTTTCTCCAATTAGGGCAATGACAAGGTCAGGCTCCTCTGTAAGTATGCTTTCGGTAATAAGCGACTGGAGAGCAAATGTGGTTCCTGACGCTTGCTTTAGCATCGAAATGTTGCCTGATGACATGATCTTTGCGAAAACTATATTTGCAAAGTACGTCAATCCAAGCACTATAGCTATTGACTTGTCATGCTGCTTGGCATTTGGTAATACTATCACGTTGGCATTTTCAAATATTTCATTTGTTATCTTGACCTCGATTTTTTCATTCCTAACCGGAACTAGAAGCACACGGGTTTCTACTTCTTTACTTGCTCCAGGGCCAAACATTGGATGAATGCAAAGCGGTCGAAGGTTATTCGGGATCTTCTTCAAAGCTGCAAATGTCTTGCTTTTAACTGAGGATATTTCTGCAATAATGGCACCATCCTTCATGTTTTTTGTGCATTCTTTAACAGCCTGTGGCGTCTTTTGCACTGGTACACAGACAAGTACCAAGTCTGCATCCTGGACACACTCAAATAAGCTCTCTTGAACTTTGACTTTGCCAGAGGTTTTCAATATTTTTTTTTTGTTAATATCATATGCTGAGACATCCAGACCGCGGCGAGCAAAATAACCAACGAACCAAGTGCCCATCCTTCCCGCGGCGCCTACGATCGCCACTTGCCGCAATTTATATGTCCTCTCTTATGACTGATGCCATTACATCAAGCCCTTTTTCTAACATCTTTTCCGGCTGACAAGCAGATATCCTGACGAATCCCTTGTATGAATCACCAAATCCACTGCCAGGTGCTATCGCTACCCCTTTATCTAACAACTTTTGAACTATGGGGAGGTCCTCTCCCTTTGGCAACTGAGGATAAGCGTACATAGCACCGTCCGGCTCGACACACTTAAGCGACATTTTCTTGAGCTTGCTGTATACAAAGCCAAGTCTCCTTTTCATTAGTTTGATGTTTTCTGATGGATCTACTTCTAGCGCAGCAAGAGCGGACTGCTGCATTGGCTCTGCTACGCTTGTAATTGCAACTGCCTGAACTCTTGCCATTTTTGAGATAATGTCTTTGTTTGCTATACCATATCCCACCCTAAATCCGGTCATTGCATACCGTTTTGAAAAGGATCCTACAATAATGCTTTTTCCATAATCGTATTTGCGTATGCTGCTGAACTTGCTGAAGACATAGTCAGCATAAACTTCATCGCTTAGCAAGTAAAGACCATAATCCTTGGCAATTAGTACTATTTTTTCTATTGTTTTGTGATCAAGCACCTTTCCTGTAGGGTTGTTTGGGTAGTTGAGTACAATCATCTTGGTACTTGAATTAATCATGCCTTCCAGGAGTTTAGTGTCAGGGATCCACTTGTTTTCAAGAGTAGTTCTCAGCATCTTAGTCCTGGCACCTACAAAATCTGCACATTCCTTATAAGCAGGCCACGCCGGCTCTATCACTATCAACTCCTGTCCTGTTCTTAGCAATGATGTAATTGCACTGAAAATGGCGAAGCGGCCGCCGGGTGTCACTACCACTTGATCTTTGAATATTCCTCCTCCTTCCTTTGTGGCTATAGCATCACGCAGCTTTGCAATGCCCTGAGTATCTGTATAATGGTAATACTTCATCCGGAAGGATTCAGCAAGTGCAGCTCCAACTCTTGCAGGTGGTGAATAGTCGGGTTCGCCAACCTCCATATGTATTATTTTCTTGCCTGAAGCTTCAAGCTGTCTTGCCTTTGAGAATATGCTAAGGTGTGTCTGCTTTTCTACTGCCTTTTGCGCGCTTTTTTGCACTTGTACGTGCTCTGACTCTGCAAGTAAGATGTTGAGCAGCTGTAGTGCAAACTCGGCGCTCATCCCGATCTCTTCTGCCAGCAATGTGACTCTCATCCGTATCTCATGCTCAACCTTTTCATCCTTGATATCTATGCCAAGCCTGCTCTTTACTTCTCCGATATTCCTTGCTAGTTCTATACGCTCCTGTACAGTGCGCATTATATGTATTGTCACGTTACGGATCTTGTCACGTAGTATGTCGAGCTCTTTGTTTGTATTATCCATTAGCACCGTCTCACTTCAGCACCAATGGTATTAGACCTGACCGGATGGCATGATCGGCCAAAACCATCGAAACTACACACTCCACGACGGGTGGAGCCCTTGGCACAACGCATGGGTCATGCCTTCCTGGTACAGTAAGATTTGTCTGCTCGTTGGTAGAAATGTCAAGCGTTTGCTGAGTCTTCCCTACGGAAGCCGCTGGCTTGAAGGCAACCCTGACTACGATAGGCATTCCATTTGATAGCCCACCTAATATCCCACCTGCATTATTAGTCTTAGTTATCACCTTTCCATTCTTTATCATATAGCTATCGTTATTTTCAGAGCCGCACATTTTGGTGCCCGCAAAACCAGAACCAAATTCCACAGCTTTGACCGCAGGTATGCTAAATAATGCCTTGCTCAGATCTGATTCAAGCGATGCAAATATGGGCTCGCCTATGCCGACCGGTAGGCCGCTGCTAATACATTCAATTATGCCGCCAAGCGAGTCACCCGATTTTCTTGCCTGCAGGATCGCCTCCTTCATGCTCTGAGCCGCTTGCGAGTCAGGGCACCTCACTTCGTTATCATATCTAGTAGCAATATTTTCTTTGGTCATATTGTGTGCTCTAATGCCGCCTATCTCAGTCGTATAAGCCACTGTCTCAATTCCAAGCGTTAATTTTAAAAGCTTGGCGGCTATAGCGCCGGCCATCACAAGAGTAGCTGTGAGCCTTCCGGAGAACCTTCCACTTCCTCTATAGTCTGCAAAACCTCCATACTTTACCATAGCAGGGTAATCTGCGTGCCCTGGTCGTGGAATGTTCTTTATCATCTCATAGGGTTTTGGATCTGAATCGCTGTTCCATATAAGCATGCATATTGGGGCCCCCGTGGTAAAGCCATTGAATATGCCTGACAGGATCTCGACTTTATCTTCTTCTCTACGCTGTGTAGTAATAATCGACTGGCCTGGCTTTCTCAGGTCAAGAAGAGGCTGTATATCGGCTTCCTCTAGAGGCAAGCCAGCAGGACAGCCATCTACAATAATCCCGACACACCTTCCGTGACTTTCACCAAAACTTACGGCGACAAACCGCTCTCCTATCATGCTGCCACCCATCTCTATATTGGCAGCACTTGATCCTGTTCTATATATTGACTTTTTGTTATTCTCTATCTGGAGCAGGAGATATTCTTGCTCCAATGTTTTTAATATCTGAAATAAAATTGGGATAAGAAACATTTACAGATTGAGCTCCAGCTACTATCGATCTTTCGGTCATCATTGACGCGATTGTAAACGCCATAAAAAGTCTGTGGTCGTTGTATGCTTCAAGTGAAGCATTTTTTATTACTAAAGGTGCAGTTATCTTTAGGCCATCACGAAATTCATTAATGTAGGCGCCGAATTTTGCGAGCTCGGCTGCAATGTTTGATACCCTGTCTGTTTCTTTTACTCTAGCATGAGCTACGCCTGTTATTGTCACAGGATTTGTTGCTTTGAGTGCAAGTATTGAAATAACCGGTAGGAGATCTGGTGTATCAGCTAAGTCAAAGTCGCCCCCTTCTAATATGTCAGCATCAGTGATAATTGCCTCGCCCTTTTCTTCGTCGACTATTATCCTGCACCCCATTTTCTTCAAGATTTCTATAATACGTGAATCACCCTGTGGCATTTCAAAGTTGAGTCCATTTACTCTAAGTTTTTCTCCAACAAGCGCACCTGCGGCAAGTAGAAGTGCGGCAGTTGAAAAGTCGCTTGGCACATCAAATCTAGTGCCACGGTATCTTGCGTTCTTGATATAGTATTCCAACATATCTGGACTATGATCAATGGAAACTCCAAAGGTCTTCATTGTAGCAAGCGTAGCGCGGATATAAGGCTTGGAGACGAGCCTGCCGCGCACCTTTATTACAATCTCTGAATCAGCGTAAATGCTGGAAATGAGTAAACCTGATATGAACTGACTTGAAATGCTACCTTCAACTACAGTTGTACCTCCCTTTATACCTCCGCCCTTTACTATAATGGGCGGCGTTCCATTTTCCTTTGTGGAATAAGCTTCAACGCCTAGCTGTCTAAGAGCGTCTAGTAAGGGCTGCATAGGGCGACTACGAAGGCTTTCATCTCCTGTCAGTACAGTGTAGCCGGTTCTCACCAGGCCAGACATAGCAGTTAGTATCCTTATCGTGGTTCCAGAATTCTCTGCATTTATCACATTT
>CAYWRR010000124.1:0-6836 GCA_964460425.1 uncultured Nitrososphaera sp. | reverse complement strand
GCCAACAGCATTATATGCTTTTGGAGCTCTCTAAACACCTTGTGATATCATCTTCCTTCCATCAGCTTCTCCCATTTGGATTCTATTCTTGTTGGGATCTTGGGAGTTATTTCTTGTTTTATCATTATTTTCTGCTAACAATGCCCGTAGTTAGCTTTAGCCATGAGGATCCTTATAAGTAGCCTGTCTTTCAGCTCCGCAACCACGGCATGAACCCATTACGTACTCGTGCAGTTTACCGCAATTTGGACAATTTTCGCCTTGCGAGATTGCCATGGTGTCATACTCTGCTGTTATGGTATAAAGCACTCTGCGTGGTTAGATCAAGAAAAAGCCTACCATTTTTGTAGCAAAGAGTTTTCTGTATCTAGGTAGTAGTATATCACATCATTATTGCTACATCGTGTACGACAGTTTACAGAACCGCGATTCAGAATCCCTTTGACCTACGGCAGTCAACAGGTTAAATTAATTAGTAGAGCCGATACTGAGTTAACAGAGCCTAATTTTATGTTGTAGATGGCAACAATTCCATAAAAACAGAGAAATTCATCATAGGTCCTTATCTGTATTACTTAAACTTCCTAGGTGGGCTTCAAATCATTATTTACGTTTCTAAGTTCTGCTGGCTTCGGTTTCTCTATTAACATAACTATTATGCTAATATTCGGCGCATATCTTCTATATTCATGAAACTCTTATCTTTTTTGCTGGAAAATACTATTCGCGTGCTAGGAAATTGCCGGTAAGGCTTGTAGCTCTATGAAGTTATTGTAAGTCTTCTCAGTCTACAGAAAAATACTATGCAAAAGTATGTTAACAGAATCAACCACAATCCTTATAGCTACGGTAGATTACAAACAGAAATGCAAAGGGCGCAAGCGCAAGCCCACGCCGCCATCCCAATCCTCGGTTATGGGCTGCGCAGACAAGCCCTTTTATTATCAACCTAAGACAAGGTATATGCAGCCAAACTACCTTGAGAATAGCTATTGCCTCACATATTGTGCTTGATATGATAAGAAGTGGTGATGGCAGGGTCACAGAAAGCATTGGCGGACCAGTGTGCTATTGCGGTTTTACAAGCAGGAGGTTTGGATTTGATGTCAGCCCCGTTACAAAAGTTGGAAACGATCTGCCAAAAGAATTGTTCGATATACTGCAGAATAATGACATCATATTGAGCGACACCATGAGGGTAGATGCGCCGACTACTAAATTTCAGATCAATTCTCAAGGCGGATCGCGACAGCTATTGCTAAGTAACAAGTGCAAAGCTATCAGCGTCGAGGACATTCAAGACACGAAGGTTGACTGCTGGTTGGCGAGCCCTGTAATCGACGAATTGCCTCAGGATGTGTTTGCTGCAATAAAGCAGAATAGAGGCAAAAAAAATTTCATCATGTTCGATCCTCAAGGCTACTTGCGCCTAGTCGGCTATAAAGGCTCTGTGACATTGAAAGACAAATTAGAATTAGATCTGTCGGGCATAAATGCAATAAAGGTCGACAACGAGGAAATGGCAGCGCTTACAGGCGGCTTGCAAGGGCTAGATGGTATGGGGGCATTGCAGTCAAATGGTATAGAATTTGTAATCCATACAGAGCACCGGGTTATCCATTTGCTTCACAAGAAAATGCACTACTGGCTGAGCGTGAATGACATTGACACTGTAGATTCTACAGGCGTAGGCGACATACTATGTGCGTCATTCACGTGTGCCTATCTGAAAGAAAAAGACCCAATATGGGCGATCTCATTTGGTGCTGGTGCCGTTAAAGCAGCCCTTGAAACTAGGCAAGTAGGCCTTGCCAAGATTCCCGCAATGTCTAACATAGAACAGACCGCCTCCTATTTTTACAACACAATTGGATTTCAGCATCTTTCTTAGCTTTAAATTTGACTATATAACAACAAGATATAGTATAATAATAATGAAAGTTGCGCTTTCAGGCATCGATATGGGAGAAGGAGCGCTTCTCTCCAAAGCAAAAAAGACGCTAGAGTTGCTGACCGTCAATACGCAGATAATGAAGGATGGTGATTATCATACTGCAAAAGAAGTAGATCTGGTGATGGTAGCCGGAGGTGACAGAGGTATTCTTGATTACTTCCATAAGGTTGAGTATGACTCTCCTCCTGTTCTTGGCATCTACGAGACTGACTCGACAGGTTTCCTTGCCCAGTTAGACGTCAGAGAACTGGACTCAGCAATATCTCAGCTCAAGCGCGGCAACTATTCAGTTGAGGAGGTCTTTCGACTTGCTGTTAAAGTAGACGGCAGGCAGGCTGACCCTGTCCTGAATGATGTAGCAGTTTTTCCAAGCAAGAGTGCATCTCTCATGGAGCATGTCTTGCGGATAGATGCCAATGACATTTGGCATGATAAGAGTGACGGCATCATAATTTCAACTCCCACAGGCTCCACTGCATATTCAATGTCGGCCGGCGGGCCCATGGTACTACAAAAGGCACTAGTTTTTTTGGTCGTTTCAGTAAATTCACTTGACAACACCCGTAGACCACTTATTGTTCCAAACCAGAGTAAGCTCGAAATCACCGACATCATTAGTAGGTACCACTGTGAAGTAGTGCTTGATGGGGGCCATAGGATACAGATAAAGAACACCCTTGAATGCAGCAGGCATGCATTTCCCGCACGCCTTATAAGGCTTAGTAGTTCTTCTTCTTCTGCAGCATCACTTATGGCAAAGAAAGTCAAGCTTGCCGAAGAAATGCTAAAAATGCCTCCAAGTGCCAAACTCATATTGAAGACACTAGAGTATGAAGGATCATTAAGCCAGAAGGACTTAGCGACCCGGACAATGCTCCCCGAGCGCACCATTCGGCTATCGCTCAGCCACCTTGTCAACCAAGGGTACGTAAAAAAGAAAACCTCTCTCCGCGATCCCCGGCAGAGGACATATGAATTAAAATTCTAATACCTTGCAGCAGCCTTGACAAAAGCCTCAAAGGCTTGCTCAGGCCTACCTGGCCTGCTGCTAAATTCTGCGTGGTACTGTACAGCAAAGAAAAACTTATGATTCAATATTTCTAGCATTTCCATTCGTCTGCCGCTGTCAGAATGAGCTGACATCACAAGGCCATTCTTTGTTACTAAGTCAACGTATTTTTGGTTAAATTCAAAGCGGTGCCTGTGTCGTCTCTTTATTGAGCTTGACAGATATATACCAGCCGCAACTGTTTTTGGCATTATGGTTATTTCATGGCTTCCTAGACGCAGTGTACCTCCCATACGGTGGAGATCTAGCTGCTCTGGCATGAAATCAACAACAGGATTCTTTGTGTTTGGTTCAAGCTCTGTAGAATTTGCGTCACTTAACTTACAGACATGTCTTGCAAATGCAACAATTGCCAGCTGGAACCCAAAGCAGATTCCAAAATATGGAATGTTATTTATCCTTGCAAAATTGGCCGCACTTATGATACCTTCACTTCCCCTTGTTCCAAAGCCGCCAGGTGCCAGTATCCCCTCAAAGTTTTTTAACATCGATAGATCCCGCTGACCACCATTTTCAAATTTTTCAGAGTCGATCCAATATACATCAATCTTTTTGCCAATGCTTGCACCAGCATGCAATAGTGCATGGTAAATACTGACGTAGCTGTCTGGCAGCTTTACGTACTTGCCTACGACTGCGATTTTGATCGAACCCTCATGCTTTGAGAAAGATCCCGCTATGGCCTTCCAATTACCCCATAAAGGTGTGCTTCTTTTGAGTCCAAGTCGCTCTGCTATTGATCTGAGCATACCCTGGTTTTCGAGCACTTCAGGTACCTTGTATATCGAAGGTGAATCATGACACGAAATTACGCAATTTTGATCTACGCTTGCAAAAAGTGAAATCTTGCGCCTAGCGTCGTCTCTTAGTGGCGTCTTGCATCTGACAGCAAGGATGTCTGGCTGAATGCCAATCCTTCTTAGTTCCTGGACGCTATGCTGGGTGGGTTTTGTTTTTTGCTCGCCCACAACGTCAAGCACTGGTGCCAGTGTTACGTGAATGAAAAGCGTATTTGAATGACCTAGCTCCAGTTCCATCTGTCTGAATGCTTCAAGGAATGGCAAGCTCTCAATGTCTCCCACTGTTCCTCCACACTCAACTACCAAAATGTCTAGTTTTTCTCGATTTGCAATCTTGCACACAGCATTCTTTATTGCATCAGTAACATGTGGGATTATCTGAACACACTGGCCTAAGTACTTGCCTTCGCGCTCTGCCCTAATTACGTCCATGTAGACCCTACCAGTCGTTATATTATGCTCTTTAGTCATTGCAACATCGATAAAGCGCTCATAGTTGCCTATGTCCATGTCGCACTCGCCACCATCGTCTGTGACAAAGACTTCACCATGAGCAATAGGATTCATAGTCCCTGCATCGTAGTTTACGTATGGGTCTATTTTCACACATGAGACCTTATAGCCGGCAAGTTGAAGAAGTTTTGCCGTTGAAGATGTAGTCACGCCCTTGCCTAGACCAGACATGACTCCACCTGTGATGAAAATGAATTTGGGTTGAATCTGGGGCCGCGACTGCACATACGCGTTTAGAGAGTCACCTTTTTATTTCTTTTCAGGTTCTTTAGCGATATTAATAAGAAGAAAGGTCCTACTACATAGCTTGTTCTTAAGAAATGCAGGAAACTAATGCTAAAAGGCCTCGAGGCCGTTCTGCTATACAGGCTGCTCATGGAGGCGTTACGGGTGAGGATGAACCAAGGCTAGACCTTATGATATCTGATCTCTATGAAGTGGACAACGACGAAGCTGCAGAAATACATCTCAACTATCATATTGACAGAATGCTTGAGGCTCTTGCAAGGCGATACGCGGAAAGAGGATTAAGAAGCGACGCAGCAGCTGACCTACTCCGCTACCTAGATGTTTCTGGAGCTGCGGATCAAGTGGCGAAGGGCAGACTTAGCGAAGCTGCGGCGATCGATGCATTATTTAGATCGTTGCGAGCAACTGAGAATCAGGACATGGATGACAGGTATATGAATTTCTATGGTTAGAAAGATTCATCCTTGTTACGTCAACAAGAAGAGAAAGGGTCTGATCAATATTTATTCATCTCACAAGCGACACCAGACTGTAAATCAGTATTGCATATTAAGAGCAAACTCGATACTAAAACACTTAAATTTTCATGATCTTAAGGTTTTTGTATATCCTGATTTTTCATTACGGACCTATGTAGCCAACATCGTTAAAGAACTCTATTAATTCGCTAACATACTTATTGTCTCTGTTTATCCCGTACATTATGTTCGCATACTTACTCTCGGTGACCCATCCTATCCTTACGAGGTCGCTAATGTTATTCTTGATATCTTCGCGCTTCAAATGAGTTTTTTTATGAAGCACATAGATTGTTGCCAGCTTGTTCTCTTCAGCGAGTGCCTTTACTATCTTAATCTTACCAATGCTGCCAAGTCCTGTCTCTATAATTTGCTTACTGTTCATCGCTTGTGACACTAGATTAGTTTTCACCTTTGACCTTCCTCATTAATACGGGTTCCAGTTCTGCAAGTGACGCACCATGTAGTCCTATTGCTTTAAGTGATTTGATGTCTACAAGCTTCCTTGCATTTAGATCTTCAAGGTAATCTTCAATGTCAATCTTTTTCATCCCTAGTTGGTCAGCAAGTTCAGAAGCGTACAACCGTACGTCCTTGAGCCCTACATAGGGCTTTTTCTTGCTTCTTAGCGCACGTACCAGAGCTATCAGGGTTACGAGATGATTATTTGACAGTTGCTCGATCTCTTCCGTCGTTATTGATGGGTGGATTTGGCCGTGGACCCTGCGAACGTGATCAAGCATGACTCTGCCCGAGCCATCGGATTCGGCAAGGTTGCCTGCATACAATAGCAGATCAAGAGCGTACCTTACGTCACCATTGACCTCAGCCGATGTTGTAATGGTAGCAACTTTGTCAATAACATCTGAACCTATTGCCTTTGGATTAAATGCTTCAGCAGCCCGGCTCTCTAGTATGTCGCTGACTTGCTGAGTCGTATATGGATGAAATTCCATTGGAACTCTCCCAAGTGTGCTCAGCTCTGCTGCATCAAGTTTACTATAAAATTCCATACTTCTAGCGATGAATATTACCCCTTTAACATGACAGGGCTTGTCAAACTCATACTCATTCAAGCGTGTCAGATCGTAAATGATACCTGTGTCTTTGCTACTTTTTATCAGGTAATCGATTTCGTCTATGATGATCAAAGCATACTGGGTATTTTGTCTCAAATATTGCAAAAGGTAGCGTAGCATTTCTTCTGCGCTTAGCCCTTGGGCCGGTAGCTCTGGTGCAATGCGCTCAAGCAGAAATCTATACATTGCAAATTTGTTGCCTCCCTGCAACTTCACATTAGTGTATACGCTCTTTAATGTCAGCCTGCTCTTTGCATACAAGTCTTCAACAATCTTAGAGGACCTAAGGACAGTCGAGGTCTTGCCGATGCCCGCAGCACCTATTACCTGTAAAATAGTAAGGGGAAATCTGTCAGGATCCTTAGGAGCATCGGAAAATACATGCACTATTTGCTGAATCTGGCCTTGGCGATGAGGTAGCTCCTCTGGTAAGTAGCGTGGGGACAATTTGGATTTATTCTTAAAGATTACGGTTTCAGACATTCAGCTATGTTGGATAGGGATCATCCATCAATATATACGTGAATCAAGAGCAAAGTCATAGAAACTGCCGCTGTGTGTAACCCATATTAGTAAGTATTTTACGTAGGTATATCAACATGCCAATAGATCCCGACTTTCCAAAAAATCATCAGCCAATAGGCAAGCACCAGC
>CAYWRR010000123.1:0-6839 GCA_964460425.1 uncultured Nitrososphaera sp. | reverse complement strand
GATTATAACTTTGCCTATATCAAGAAATTGGATGAGAAAAGTAATATTGTTCTCCTTGTAGATAGAAAACTGGCAAATGATATATGGGATGCTGACGAAGGCCTACGAATGCTGTATAATAAAACCAATCCAATAATTAGTATCGAAGATAAGGGCATCGATGAATATGACCGATCAATTTATCCCTACATCAATTTGAACGCAAACCGTGATATAGGCAAAGTTATAATCAGGGCAAATTACTAAGCCGATACTGTGAACCGTTGATCCTACCATGAGAACTTGTGTCAGTCAATATTTCGTACCTTAATTAGATAAGGGACGGAAGCATCTTATCATGTTTTGAAATGGTTATACGCATTGTATGTTCTGACGCATGACAAGTTAGACGGGGCAATTTATGGAATTTCTAGACAATCGATGAATCTTTGATGATGTTAGGTCATCCTCCGGGTCTGTCCACGTTATGGCCCCAGTTAAACCGTGACCCCTTAATTTACATTCTCATGATTACGAGGGACAGATCTCAGCCCACATTACTTGAATGAATAGCCTGAACACCATTACGTAGGCCAATACCGTTATTATACGTACACTTCGTTAAGTTTTGGCAGCAGGTACTACTCGGAACAAGTGTCCTCCAACAGAAGAGCTATATGGTATACATGGTCTATCGGGATATTGAGGCTTGCAGTCATCGCCCCCCCTATCTAGTGAAAGAACATAAAGATACCCGTCAGGTCCAATCTTGATATCAGTGATCCCACCAAAACCGTAGCCAAAAATAACTTCTTCAAGCTCCTCTGCACTATCTGCTAGTTTATCTCTTAATGGTCCTTTATTATCAAAAGAAAGTTGCGTTCTGTTCGTATTTAGATCAAAATCGAAAATCATGCCATTAACAAAATCGCCTACAAATAGATCGTTTTCATATTCTTTACCCAGTTTATTAGAATGGAAAAAAGCCATTCCAGAAGTCGTGACAGGTATCTCACCCCATGTAAATTCGGGCGAACTGTACCTCCCTCTTCCACCATAATCCTCTAGCTGTGAGATGAAGGAATTATCTTCTGATGGGGCAATTCCCTGAGCTCGGAACTTGTCATCAAGTTCCCATATACCCTGCGATTTGATCCATCCACTGTTAAAGCCAGGTTCTACTAAATTGATCTCCTCACCGAAACGTGTTCCTGTTTCCACATCCCACAAATTCCCTGTTATAGGATCAAAATCTATTCCAAAGCTATTTCGAATACCATATGCGAAGTACATATCTAGTGGATGTTCATCTCCTAGAATAGCATCACCACTAACTATTAGTCCATCCTGAGTAACGCGGAGTATGCCTGCTCTTCCATCTGGGTCCGGGCCGCCCTTGATATTCATTACGTTTGATGGATCGCTAGCATCGTGTCCTATGATATCGCCTATGGTAAGATATACGTTACCATCAGGCCCAACCACAACCTTGCCACCGTTGTGACTACGTCCTGGCGCAGCAGGCAAGTCTAGTAAAAGTTCTGGATTCACTAGTTCCATTTTATTCTGTCCTGACTCGTATCTATACAAGCGGTTGTGTATAGCATCGTCATCAATATCATCATCGCTATCATCATCATCATCATCATCATCATCATCGCTACCTGCCATTTCAGTATAGTATAAGAAAACGTAGGTGGTTTTACCATCACGACTATCCTCGTTATTTGCTATGTCCTTTTCTGCGATGGCAATTCCTAGCATACCCCGTTCTCTATCATTCGCGACATTAACATCAAGTAGAGGCTCCTCTAGCAATTGGCCATTTAAAATTCTCCTTACAGTACCTTCATTTTTTTCCAGTACTAAAATGTCGTCTGGGCCTAAGAAGGCCATTGAGGTGGGAAAATCAAGGCCGCTTAAAACCTCCTCTACCTTAAGGTTTGGGCTCCCCTTAAGGATTGGGGATAGTGCTACTTTATCATCCTCATCAACATTATAAGATTCGGTAGCATATGCGTGGTAAGTCTCTTGCGCTTCTGAATTCGAGCTGGATAGGAAAAGAGAGATAAGAATAATTATAATCCAAACCAGAACAGTCTTCGTACTTGATGCGCTGGTCTTATCGAACATACACAAAGTGCAGATCTGCGAATATTAGAATTTATCCCCAAAACAATATCTTTAAACTCTTTACCTCAGTCAGGAACGATATTATCGGTTTTGTCAGGAGATAGGATAATTTCTAGTCTCTTCAATCCTATCATTAATGTAATACTCATGTCAATAATTTTGAGTTATAGTTCATAACAGGCTCAGAGAGGTTTATATTGCACAGGAATAGTCACATTTCAGTGATTTGAAGCCTAGCCACAAAAGTAATTCTCTTTCTAATTCTATTGTCTTATTATCTGAGGTCAGATTATTGTTCTCCCTAATCGTACTGGCCACATTGGTTGCATTTTCCACGATGACGTCTGTACCGCAACCCCTGGTCATGGTGGATGCATCTTCAGTTTCAAACATGTCAGATGCGCAGTCTTCATTTGCCAATGCCACAAACTACGAGCTCGTTAACGAATGGGGAAGCGAAGGAGATGAAGACGGTCAATTTGTTCGCCCCCATGACCTAGATTTTAGTCCATCTGAGGATAAATTATACATTATAGATAGAGATAACCAACGTGTTCAGGTTTTTGACAAGAATGGAACTTTTCTTTTCAAATGGGGTGAGGAGGGTGATGGTGACGGTGAATTTGCACTTCCTTATGGTCTTGACGTTGATAGAGAAGGAAATGTCTGGGTAGCAGACAGAGGTAATAACCGTATCCAGAAGTTTGATGCCGATGGTAACTTCCTGTTAGGATTTGGCTCAGAGGGAGAAGAAGATGGTGAATTTAGAAATCTCAGGCATGTTGGTGTAGACGATCAATTACAATATCTTTATGCGGTAGACTCTGATAACCACCGCGTTCAGAAATTCGATATCAACGGTAGCTTTGTAGAGTCTTTTGGGCAGATGGGCAACGGGACTGGCGAATTTAATGTACCAGTTACCGTAGTGATTGACTCAGAAGGAGATTTGTTTGTTAACGAGAGAGGAAATGAGCGTGTTCAAAAGCTCGATACTGAAGGAAATCCTATATTAATGTGGGGAGGCAAGGGTTCAGGCCAATCCCAATTCTGCCATAGCGAACATCTAGCAGTTGACAAATACGACAACATATATGTAAATGACCCGCAGTCAGACCCTGGGTGCAGCCAGGAAGCCGCTGTCAAGAAGTTTGATAATCAAGGGAATTTGATCACATCCTGGAGAGTTCTTCCTGCAGGTGAGAACGAAGCTGATCCAGAACACCTTGCTATAGACTCTGAAGGGAATGTATATCTTTCCGAAAGAGGAAATCATAGAATCCAAGTATATTCTCCCGTAGGATAAATAGTTTGTTTAACTAATTGTTGTACTTTTAATGATGGTATGCTAAGTAGCATTATATTGCTGATGTACTCACCAAAATAGCGATTGTTGACATTTTGGGCCGTCACGATATTATTGTCTGGTTTATTGCTATCCTGGAGTACAGGTAACGTCTCTTTCGCACAGGAAGAAGATGAGGATATGCCAATATTAATGGATAATTCGTTAGCTTTTGAACTTGTTTCAGATGGCCTATCTGACCCTACTGGTATGGCTTTTCTTGGTGAAGATGACATCTTAGTTACAGAGAAAAGTACAGGCACAGTTCAAAGGGTACTCAACGGGGAGATACTGGACGAACCATTACTGGATGTAAACGTTAACGCGGAAGATGAAAGGGGTCTGTTGGGAATAGCAGTATCAAAAAACGAATCTAACGACAAGACCTACGTTTTTCTATATTACACTGAAGCAGATGGGGTTGCTGCAGAAACGGGTAATGGCAGCGGCGATGAAGATGGAGAACCAGGTGATGGGGATGGTGGCGAACCTATAGGAAATCGTCTGTATAGATACGAATTGTCAGAAGACGGCAGAGGGCTTGTAAATCCTAAACTGCTCTTAGATCTGCCATATGAGCCAGGCCCCGCTCATACTGGGGGGACGATAGCTATAGGCCCTGATAACCATATCTACCTAGCGGTGGGTGATATGACGCCTACCTCATATGGGGAAGGTGACTTTAAATTCAAAGTTCAGAACTATCAGGATGGAGATGACCCAGATGGAAGGGCAGGCATTATTCGCATTACTCAAGAGGGGCAAGCTGTTGACAGCATTTTTGGAAAGGCGCATCCACTGGATATGTATTATGCTTACGGTATTCGAAATAGTTTTGGTATAGCGTTTGACCCGTTGACAGGTAAATTGTGGGATACAGAAAACGGACCGTCATTTGGAGATGAGCTGAACCTCGTCGAACCCGGGTTTAACAGTGGATGGGCAAAGGTTTTGGGTATATGGAATGTAGAAGAAGTGATTGACGAAGAAGGTAACAGGGACATAAGAAAAGGAGAGGCTATTCCTCTAGCAAGAAATATGAACGAGAGCCTGATCAGTTTCAATGGTAGTGGGGAGTATAGCTCCCCAGAGTTGACATGGGACCAAACCATTGCCCCTACGGCTATCGCTTTTCTAAACTCAAGCAACTTGGGGGTTAAATACGAGAATGACATGTTTGTAGGAACGGCCAAGGACAGACTATTACGTTTCGTCCTAGCCGAAAACAGATCTGAGCTTATGCTTGACGATAGTAATGCCGACAAGGTGGTTGATACTGAAGCTGAACTTGAAAACTCTACGTTTGCCGAAAACTTAGGAATTATCTCAGATGTTGACGTCGGACCGGATGGTTATCTGTATATACTTACTGGGGTTAGAGAAGCCGAGGGAAAAATATATAGAATTGTACCCAGTCAGGAACTAGTGGAATGATATCCTTTCCTAGTACAAAAGTACAGATTTTCTACTAATGAATCTTAGCTCGGAACTACTATACCTTATCGTGGCTGGAGTCATGAGGCACTGGTTTCCCATCACTTCTTTTTGAAGGTAATCCTGAACTGGAAATGGATAGCGCAGGTAATACTAACGATGAGGGGGGCAGAGATCTGGTGGACTAATTGGTGGAACAGATCTGTAATAGATACAGATGGAAATGATGGCTGGTAACTTTTCTCTTAATTCTAGACAGAGGTAGTTAACGCTCTGGATAGTCATCGAAGGACCCTTGGCCATGAAATTCTAAGTGAGCCACAAATTCATAGCGATGACCAATGGAAACAGGTAGGGCAATTTAACACGTTTATGGCAAGCGAGCTAAGAAAGGCCACCATGAAAACAATTGCATATAGTCAACATGTTCCTGCAAGCATAAATTCCCCAAATCTAGATGTAAGAGCAGCCGATAGGAACAATGTAGGGTACAAGATTATTTTATAGGGTGTTTTTACGGACTCCTTTCAGAAGGCTAGGCTCGATGGAAATGTAGAAGCAGCACAACTAGCCGGAGTTCCCGTGTACGTTGGAGTATGAGTATGGAACAACGTGGTCAGGGAAAGGGATCTAACTCAAGTATAGGCAAACCTTTCCATTGAAGATTTTAAACGACTTGGTGTATGGAGATGGGCATACTGGCTGTGGAGCTTTAATTCGAACAGGGTGCCAAACTTCAATCTTGTACTAGTTCCAGAAGATGGGGCTATTGAGTCTACAACACATATTACTATCAACTGGAAACGGCGATTCATGACGTTTATCCTGGTATTATAGAAAGTGGTGAGCCAGTAGTTAGTTCTTAGCTATCCGTAAATGCAGTGACGAAAAAGAAGTAACCAATCTATAGATGAATGAGTTTTAGTACATTAATTCTGGAATCAGAGGAATATGATGGCAAGATATTTGTCTTAGGAGGAAAGGAAACCCGGACTGAGTGTGACAGGAGTAGATGGTGGCTATTGCTAACGGATCGTCAATATCGAGTTAGGCAATGCTTAATCATTTCACTTCATCAGTTTTTCACTATTTTATAGATTGAGCCATCGTAACCAAGAATATACAGGTACCCGTCAGGGGAGACTTCTATGTCTACGATGGTAGGAAATCCCTTTGCAAAGATAGTTTCCTCAAGCTCGTCTAGGCTGTTCACAATTTTGTCAGATAAAGATCCATCAAGGACCAGATCTGTCCTTTCTCCGTTAAGGTCGAAGTGATAAAGATTTCCACTTCTTACATCACCAACAAACATATCATTCTGATATTCTATTCCGAGTTTATCTGAATCATAAAATTTTAAGGCAGTTATCCCTCTAGTCAGGTTCCAAGCCAACTCAGGATTGCTGTATCGCCCATTGCCGCTGAACTCTACCAGATCGTCTGGTCCATCCGGTCCAAGAACTCGATCTCCAAAGTATCCCCTATCCTTGGGAGTAGGGTTCAGTAGTCCAAAGTCTGTTATCTCCCACATGCCTTGGGCTTTTGCCCAGCCACTGTTAAATCCCGGCCTAACAAGGTTAATTTCATCGCCAAAGCCTGGACCATTTTCAGTATCCCATAAATTACCGGTAACTGGATCAAAATCTAGGCCAAAACTATTTCGAATACCGTAAGCATAATACATATCCAGTGGATGCGAAGAACCAAGAATCCCATCCCCGACAATTTCCCCGTCTTGTGAGATCCTGATTATACCACCTCTACCCTTTGCTGAATCGCCTTTCACAAAATTAGAAGTTCGAGAATATATGACACTTTCTTCGATTTCGGCCATATCCTCACAACTCCGTTTGCAGCTATCTCCATCCCCAGCAACCAAATAGATATGGTTATCAGGACCAATAACCATAGCTCCTCCGTTATGATCCGCTCCCGGACCAGCAGGTAC
>CAYWRR010000122.1:0-6841 GCA_964460425.1 uncultured Nitrososphaera sp. | reverse complement strand
TGTTAAAAATGGTCGTCAATTCAAAAACGGAAAGTGATGCTGAAGTGACTGTAAAAAAGCTCTGTCAGGAGTTACGTATCTTCAACCCAGTTGTCAGCAACTGTACTGTCAAGGCGATAGGCAAGAGCTAGAGTATTCTATATGATTCTAAATGATTCTAGGAACCTTCTTTATGGTAGATGGGCTGTAATGATCCTGAGTGAATAATCAATCAAGCTTAAAAAGGCATTTTAGTATGCGATGATGGCATAACACTAGTTCTCTTATATTTAGATAGTGCGTTCTATATATTCCATTTCTTAAAAAGTCGTAAAAATTAATATTTGTCGCGATCCATCGTAGCAATCACGTAGTCAAAGCTGTTTGAATCACTGAGCGCACCTTCAAGCAGCAATGTAGTCCTCAAATGTTTTGCCAAGTCAGTCACTGTTATGATGCCTACTAACTTGTCACCTTCCATTACGGGAAGCCTGCGTATCTTACGGTTTACCATCCTCTGAATTGCAACTTCAATTGGTGTATCTGGATCAGCAGTTGTGAGTATCTTTGACATGATATCGCTCATTTTTACCTCAGCTATCGGTAGTTCCTTAGCGCATATTTTTTTGATGAAGTCTCGCTCTGTCACAATGCCAATTGGATGATTGTCTTTGACAACAAACAGCGAGCTTATGCCTTTCTCCGCCATAATCTTGGCAGCTTCCAAGGCAGTCTTGTCATGGTCTATCATAACCATTTTCTTTGTCATGATGTCACGAACTACAGTAGCTGCCATAAACACTTTTTTCAGAATCAACCGATGATAAAAACAATACTCTAGCGGTCTGTGCAGTTATATATTAGAGTAAAACTGGCAAGTCTGAAGCTATTAATACGAGCACCTGCAAACTTTTATTGCAAAGTAATGGCAGTAAGAATCGGGATAGCTGTTTTCCCTGGCAGCAACTGCGACCGCGATGTCCGCTATATTCTTAACAATGTAATAGGTGTAGAGGCGGATTTTATTTGGCACACCCAGGATCATATCTGCGGTTATGATGCGATGATAATCCCGGGAGGTTTTGCCTTTGGCGACAGGCTTCGCCCCGGAATAATTGCTGCGCATAGTCCCATAATGCTGGAGGTAAAAAGGATGGCAAAGGATGGCCAGCCGGTGCTCGGCATATGTAACGGCTTTCAAATCCTTGTTGAGTCTGGACTATTGCCAGGTGCCCTCCTGATGAACGACTCCCTCCGCTTTGTCTGCAGATGGACAAGCGTGCAAGTTACAAACAACAAGACACCCTTTACCAGCCAGTTTGCACTTAACCAGACATTTGGTATCCCGATAGCCCACGGCGATGGCCGCTACGTCGCTGATAACAAGATACTAAAGGAGCTGAAAAAAAATAATCAGATCGTTCTGCGATATGAGAGTGACAACCCTAACGGGTCGACTGACCTCATTGCAGCAATATGCAACAAAGAGGGTAACGTGATGGGCATGATGCCACACCCGGAAAGGGCGAGTGAAAGAATCCTCAACCTAGACCGTAGCAAAAATAGCAGTAGTAGTAGTAGTGAGGCCATTACAATTTTCTGGTCGCTTGTATCAAACCTAAAACGAGAGGTGACAGCATAGGGATGGATACCCTCACAAAGAAGGAGCTTAATTACCTTGAACAAGAACTAAAGCGAAAGGCGAACAAGATCGAACAGGATGTGGTGGGCGCTCAATGGTCAGAGCATTGTTCGTACAAGTCATCCAAAAAATATTTGCAGTTGCTGCCCACAAAGGGCAAGCATGTAATAGTTGGCCCCGGTTATGATGCTGGCGTGCTTGATGTTGGGGATGGCTACGTCTTGACAGTCCATATTGAGAGCCATAATCATCCTTCAGCCATAGAGCCATTTGGTGGAGCTGCAACAGGCGTCGGAGGGGTAATACGTGACATCATGTCGATGGGAACTCGCCCAATTGCTGTTCTTAATGCCTTGAGGTTTGCACCAATAATAGATGATAATAGCCATTCTGTCGCGAAATCAAGGTGGCTCTTTAAAAATGTGGTAAAGGGGATTGCAGATTATGGAAACTGCATAGGAATTCCAACAGTCGGGGGTGAAATTGAGTTCGACCCCTCATTCGAGGATTACTGTTTGGTTGACGTCGCAGCGATAGGCTTAGGTAGAAAAGACGACGTTATCACCAACGAGGCCCAAGCAGATGACATAATAATACTTGTCGGCGGCCCGACAGGTCGGGATGGCATATGGGGCTCCTCCTTTGCCTCAAAGACACTTGAAGAGGAGAACAGGTCAGCTGTACAGATTCCAGATCCGTTCCTCAAGAAATTGTTATTGGAGGCAACTATGGAAGCAGTTAAACATGGATGTCTCAAGTGCATCAAAGACTTGGGAGGCGGCGGACTCTCTTGCTGTCTGTCGGAGACATCAGACAATCTTGGCAAGGGCTTTGACATCGAGCTGACGAGGATCCATACAAGAGAAAGTCACTTGATGCCAAATGAGCTAATGATATCTGAGTCACAGGAGCGCATGCTCTACATTACCGACAAACCAAGACTGGCAATGCTACAGTTGATTCTCGATAAGTACGGAATTAAATATTCTATCATTGGAACAGTCCAGGAACATCAAGACTTAGTAGTCAGGCATTCAGGTAAGGTGGTCATACATATGCCTTCGCATTTGGTTGCCCAGGCGCCGCTTGCAGATAGGGCGGCGAAGCGGCCTACTTATATAGACAAGCTTAAAAGAGTTAAGCGACCAGTCCAGCCCTCAAATTTTGCGAAGGTCTTGCTATCGCTCTTGGCAAACCCTACAATAGCAAGTAAGCGATGGGTCTACCAACAATATGACCATGAAGTGGGAATAAGAACAGTGATCAAGCCAGGGGCTGGAGACGCAGCAGTAATGAGGCTTGACAGTGGCAAGTTTGTTGCAGTTAAGCTTGACGGTAACTCAAAGCACTGTTACCTTGACCCCTACCAAGGAACGCTTGGGTGCCTATCAGAAGGATTTAGAAATATTGTCTGTACAGGCGCTGAACCCATCGGAGTAGTAGACCACCTGCAGTTTGCAAGTCCAGAAGATCCAGAGATTTACTGGACATTTGTTCAGACGGTAAATGCCATAGTAGATTATTGCATGTTCATGGAGATTCCAGTAGTCGGGGGCAAGGTTAGCTTTTACAACGAAACTGCGAAAGGTCCTATCAAGCCGTCGCCTGTCATAGGCACGCTTGGGCTAGTAGAAAGTAAATCATTTCTCACACAAATGGCACTATCAGCGGATGAGTCAATCTTTATCGTTGGACATACCCTGCCAGAAATGGGCGGTTCCGAATACTATGAGTATTTTCATAAGATAATAGGCGGGACGGTTCCACAGGTTGATTTGAAAGTGGATAGGCAGAATAGGAATGCCGTGCTGAACCTCATAAAAACAGGCCTTGCAAGATGCGCACATGATTGCTCAAAGGGTGGCATTGCAGTTGCACTTGCTGAAATGGCGATAGCTGGCTCGATCGGCTTCAAAATTCAGCTTGACTCTCTTCCAAACTCCTGCAAACAGATAGACGAGCTGCTATTCTCGGAGACACAGTCCCGCTATATCATTGCTACAAAGGATCCCAAGACTGTCTACAGAGTATTGTCAGCTAAAAGCTTGAGGTTCGCACAAATCGGCAAAACTATACCCACTAGCATTGAATTTATCAAGGGCAATCGCGACGTGATCAGACTGTCTTTGAAGCAGTTGCAGTCAAATTTTTATTTGCTTGAAAAGACATTGCAATCATGAAGAAGGTATATATTTTTAATATCTTAATGCTCAATCTACTATATCTTGGGGAGGAGGGATTGGGTTGGTTCATGAAAACTGTGGCGTAATTGGGATCTTTTCTATTGATGGACACAATGTCATACCTTTTGTCATAGATTCGTTACGAGCTCTACAGCACCGCGGACAGGAAGCATGGGGCATTGCAGTTCCAGGCAAGCCACCATTCAGAAGGCTTGGGCTCGTCTCTTCCTCAGCCTCAGAGTTCCAAATGGTTATCAAAAAATACAAGTCCTACACGGCGATCGGACACGTCCGCTATTCCACTCTTGGCAAGAGCACAATTGAAAACGCGCAGCCTCTCAGAGTAAAAGATCTTTGTGTTGCACATAATGGCACGATTGCCAATGTAGAAGAGCTGTCAGGCATGGTTGGTGGTTGCACCTTTACCCCACAAACAATGAGCGATACGCTTGTGGCAGCTCAGCGCCTTGTCATGCACTTAGCTGACAAAGAGAACATGGCAGAAGCTATGCACATTTTGAAAGGAGAAATGGTCGGCTCCTTCTGCTTTACATTTCTGACAGATGAGGGTTCTGTGTATGCAGCCCGAGACGCACGTGGTTTCCGTCCGCTAGTCCTTGGATATCATAGAGAAACCAATACCTACATTGTTGCTTCAGAGTCATGTGCACTTGCAGCAGTCGGAGGGCAGCTAATACGGGATGTGGAGCCAGGCGAGCTCTTGAAGATAAGTAAGGGCGGTTTGACTTCGCAGCATTTTGCAAACGAACGGCCGCATGCTCACTGTGCATTTGAATATACATATTTTGCGCATCCGTCCAGCATTATGGAAGGAATCAACATCTATGCCGCACGCAAGAGGATAGGACAGTTCCTTGCAAAGAAATTTCCTTTAACAAATGCAGACGTTGTAGTTCCAGTCCCTGACTCGGCAAGACCAGCAGCTCTTGGGTATGCACAGGAGCTAGGTCTTCCATTTGAAGAAGGATTGCTAAAGGACAGGTACAGCAAGAAAGGCTCTATGCGCAGCTTTATCGAGCCATATCAAGACAACAGACTCGAGATAAACAAGGGTATAATCCCGATCCCGGAAGTGGTTGAATACAAGCACGTTGTTATCGTAGACGACAGCATCGTAAGAGGCACAAGCTCTGCTGAGATAATCAGGACGCTTAGGATGGCAGGGGCAAAAAGGGTGAGCCTTGTAGTTACATATCCCCCTATACGTTACCCATGCTATGCCGGCATTGACTTTCCATCGCAGGATGAATTAATAGCGTACCGGCATGGTACTACCACAGATTCAAGCAACAAGATAGGGTCACATGTTGCACAGGTAATAGGGGCGGACTATGTAGGATATAATGACACCGTCAATCTCGCAAAGGCAATAGGGATACCAGAGGAAGAGCTCTGCTTTACCTGCTCTACAGGTAATTATGCGTCTCTGGGAATACGTCCAGTGTTTAAGTCAAGGATACAGATGAAAGGTGAATAATAGCTTAAATATTTTCAGACTCAATCTTTTATAATGCGCATAGAACTTATTGTGATAATAGCGGCTGGTATAGTTGCAGTCGCGTTAGTCGCAATGTTTGCTTCTGCCCTCCCAACAAAAGATTACGATCTGAGCGTAGATGCGCTCAAGGACGAACAGTCACTCTTTACAAATGCGCGGGTAGTCATAAAGAATACCGGAAGGCTACCTCTTACAAACGTGCTTGTCGATTATGGGAGCAATAGAGAGCCTCCAATAGATGTTCTGCAGCCAGGCGAGACGCTAACGCTTTCGCCTCCTGGAGATGTACAGCTCGATCGCGTCACAGTCACTGCTGAGCCAAGCATTAAGATAGTACAGTCCTATCGAACCCCATGGAAGTTGCCTGGTATGATCGGCTCCTAGTCTGTTTAAATAATGTGCAAATGAAATTTATCATATGGAAAAAGACTCTCACTCGGATGATGAAATAAAGAAATTCTATACAATGAAAAACGTAGCAGTGGTAGGAATGTCAAAAAATGAGGACAAGGCTGCTCATTATGTGCCAAAGTACCTCATCGATCACGGATACAAGGTTATTCCCGTTAACCCTACTGCGACAGAAATCTTGGGGCGCAAGTCTTATCCTGCTGTCAGCAGTATACCATACAAAATAGACATTGTAGATATTTTCAGACGTTCAGAAGATGTGCCCTCCGTGGTTGAAGATACTATAAAGAAGGAGGGCATCAAGGTGATCTGGATGCAGGAGGGTATCTACAGCAAGGAAGCAGAGAAAATGGCCAAGGAAAAAGATATTTCTGCAGTCTACAACAGGTGTATGATGGCAGAGCACAGGAGGCTGTTCTATGAGTGAGTTAAATTATACACTTGATGATACTAGTATTATCTGTGATGTCAAATATAGACAAGGTTTTAGATGGACTCAAAGGAGTTCTGGAAGAACTTCAGAATCAAAATATCTTTTTCAAAGTAAGTGTCGATAGAGATGGCAGCGTTGTCAGAATCTATGAGGAAGGTTCTCACCATATTGATCGGGCATCTTCTGGTTTAGGAGAGGTGATTGAATTAGCTTACACAACTGCAGAGCATCACCCATACTGGACAATACTATATAACGCTGCGGAAATCTGCAAGACTGTCTTGGAGAGATGGGAGTCTGAGTTCACTGCAGACCAGATAAGTGAGATGTCTTGGCGCTGTGATGAGGTCAGGATGGCTCTTGGAAGGCTCGAAAAGTAGAGGTTAACAATAAGAGGTTAACGATAATAATAATAATAATAATAATAGCAATAAACTTTCAAAAAGAGTAAGATAGATATCAGCAATATATTGTCATAATAGAGATAAGCAACAAAAAATGATAATGCCATAATAGTTATTGATATCCTGCCAATTTTCGATCCACGTTTAGCAGGGAGTAGTCATGTAGGCAAAAATAAGCGATGCTTTAGAAGCAGTAGCAAGCCTTTTCATTGATTGAAAGCAGACAGGTGTTTAAGATTTCCTAGAAAATATGTTTTTCTTTTCTAGTTT
>CAYWRR010000121.1:0-6880 GCA_964460425.1 uncultured Nitrososphaera sp. | reverse complement strand
GGTTCCTTCGGACAATGGCCATAAAGAACAAGATAAGAATAGCCAGAGTAATCCCAAAAAAGATGATGTCACTGTATGCAGTATCAAAGGCTTCAACGGCATCTTCCAAGTAGTCAAAGAACATCTGTACTGCAAATAATCCAAACGCTACAGCAGCATAAAGCATCCTCTTAAGGGCAGTTTCCTTATAGGCAGAAACCGAGAGTCCAAGCAATAGGAGTGAAAATGCTGCAATTGCTATCTTGATTGCCTGTGTTATAGGTTCATAAGGCTCGACTTCCAGCTCTTCAATCCCTGTTGCTCCATCTTCACCGGTTTCCTCAGATGATGTTTCATTACCATTGTCTTCTTCTTCGTCAGGCTCATTATTATCACCACCATCAGCAATTCCTCTCTCTATCTGTCGTATCATCCAAGACAGCACAAAAAGCCAAATCGGCATAGATAGTAAATCTGTCATGGTAGTTCTTCTTCTCCTTTAGACAAGGATAGAAACAGTTCAGCCAGTCTGTTGCTCCATCTGTTCCAGATACTAGGATAGTAGTTCCTTAACAATGCAACAACCTGATTAGAATCTCCATGTAATTTGTATTGCTTGAACTTGCCTTCCTTAATTTCATCAATGACTCTGTAATCTCGTAGTCGCTTGATCTGCCAGCTTACGGATGCGGAAGATATACTCATGTGCTTGCTGATTTCAATTTGTGATGGATACTTCTGCTCAATAATAAACATCAGAATCTCTCGAGCAGTTTCATTGCTTAGAACTTCCAATAACTGCTTCTCATTTTCTTCAAACGCCCCGATCACAAAATAGTACTTGTACAAGCCCTGCCTTTGAGAAGATACCCTGCCTGCCTTCTCAAGTTTGTCGAGATGGTATTGAACTGTACCCATAGCTAGATCAAGCTCCTTTTTGATTTTTCTGAGATGACAACCAGGATTTTCCTCAATAAACCTGAATATTTGGTCTGTCGTGTTGTCTTCGGGCTGCAGCGAGCCTTCATTTGCCAACCGACCGACACGCTCCTACTCTTTATAGATTGATAGGTATTATCCTTATCGCAACAGCAGGAGGCACTTATACTCAATCCTCCCTCTTCTATATTATTACTTAGACTTTACTTGTTTTGGTACAAGTACCTAACTGAGTTTCACTTTCTTTACACAGAGTGTTTCGGATAATTAGTCACATGTATCACATTTCTTAATAATATGGGGATGGCCTTGATATCAATGCATACAAGAAAGAATGTTTTGGCTTTTATAGCAGTAGCAACACTTATCGGAGCCATAGCCTTTCCAAATAGCTGGTTCTCAATACAAGCAAGTGCAACAACTGTTGACGAAGAGGAAGATGATGACCTGAGAGAAACTGGCGGGGACATTCTGGAGGCAGGAGACGATACTGAACAAGCAGAATCTCAGGGAGAAAACGAATACACATCATCGTTTAGAACTGAAGACTGTACATTTACTTCAACAGGTACAAACCCATTCTTTATACTTGAGCCTAACTACCAGTTAGTGCTTTCAGGGGAAGACGCCGGGGAAGTGGCTCAAGTAACGATTACAGTCTTAAATGAAACAAGAGAGGTCAATGGCACTGAAACTCGAGTACTAGAGGAAAGAGAAACCATAGGTGGCGAAATAGTTGAGATATCAAGAAACTTCTTCGCAATATGTGAAGAAACAAACGGCGTCTTTTACTTTGGCGAAGAGGTAGATGATTATGAGAATGGCATTCTAGTAGCTCATGAAGGTGCATGGCTGGCTGGCGACGGTGAAAATAAAGCGGGCTTAATCATGCCAGGCACTATACTGTTAGGTGCAAGGTACTATCAGGAGATAGCACCTAATGTTGCATTAGATAGAGCAGAGATAACAGATGTGGGCGAGGTAATTCAAACACCATCCGGCGACTTTACAGATACTCTCATAACACGAGAAACTACTCAGTTTGAGCCTGATGTTGAAGAACTCAAGTATTATGCTGCTGGAATCGGTCTGATACAGGAGGAGGACCTAAAGCTGGAGCGTTACGGAATTATTCAATAAAATAACCTTCATCTTTTTGTTTGTGTACTATGTAATTCTCTATAATTTAAGGGATGAAATAACAAAAATCCAAGACTAGAGCTCCACATACATCCCTAGAGCAATATTCGCAAGCAACTTTCCACCCCTAGTTCCCTGCAGTATCCAACAAATGTGAAAAGATGATTCATTCATACAACACTATTTGTGTACTCTATTTCTTAGGTAGAATTCTACATATGATGAATAATATAACAAACAGGACAGTGCCTCACAGAACTATTAGCGATATTTTCTTCGGCTATGCTTTTCTTGTATCAATTTCATTAAGTATAGAATAAGCAGAGTTACACCTACAGAGAAAGCTATCACTGCCAACAAAATGGCCAGACTATTAAGATTAGACACTATTGATGCACATCATAATGACCCTATCCTTCCAAATTAAGTTTCGGCGGTTCTATATCGAACAAGAGTAAAATCCCTAAATTCAAGTATTAGCATAAACTTTCAGTTCTATCAGAAGCAGTGAAGGCATCAGGCACTCACAGAGAAAACCTTAGACTTGGTCATGGCGGGACGCCTCTGACCGAATAAGAAATAGAAGAAATTCTTTCATCCCATCTGTCCTTTCCTAAAACAACATGTTCATCGGTATTCCTTTAGCTGACCAGCTTTATGTTCTCATTGAGAATAGAGATCATGAATATCCGTTGAAGGGAAGCGTGTACCTACGTAACTCATCATACGATGGGGGATTGGGAATACAGGACCAGGTATGAGCTTGCAGTCAACCTAGTTGCCTAGTAGAGAAAGTACAAATAGAAAATAGTATCATCATGAAAGATTTAGTACCATATAGCCCTCACACACCACGGCAGACTATATTTATATATCATTATCTAAAACCTATATTCAATCTGCACTTATAGCGATCACCATACTCAATCCAATTATGCTTTTGAGGCTCTAATAATAAAGATAATAATTAAAACTACTTAAAACAGGGCAACTTTAGTAGGAAATTATGAAATTGATCAAGGCTCTAACATTATTCGATGGGGGACATGAAAATAAAGATGTTTTCATTGGTTTCGAAGGTGACAAGATAGTATATGTTGGTAACCATAAACCAGAGGGGGGAAAAATAATTGCAGAGGGTGATGTTACTCCAGCATTTGTCGATGCGCATAGTCATATTGGTATGATAAGAGTAGGGGAGCCCAATAGAGAAGAAGAAGCTAATGAGCATATGAATACGGTGTATCCTCCAGTTAATGCGTTACACAGCATCTACATGGATGATCCTGTGTTTGTAGAGTCAGTCGAGAGCGGTGTACTTTATTCTTTCTACGATCTTGCCAGGAAGTGGAAATGTAATAGGCGGGAAGGCTGTCCTAATACGCAATTTTGCTCGTGATATCGATGATGCATACATTATGGATGTAGGCATTAAAGCTGCGCTTGGATATAATCCACGAAGTACTGTTGATTGGAAAGGTGATAGACCGTCTACGCGCATGTGAGCCGTAGCAATGCTTCATGAAAATTTAATCAACGCTCTAAAGGCAAAGAAGCTCATGGAAATGGAAAAGAAAGTTGCAGCAGAAATGGAGCCACTTACAGAAGTATTCATAGATATACTTTCAAAGAAATTGAAAATGACAGTGCATATTCATAAAGAAGATGATACAATAGTCTTGATTCAATTAGCAAAAGAATTTGGAATAAAGGCGATTGCTAACCACTGTCTAGACATACATAGAGAAGAGGTTTTTGTAGCCTTAAGAAAGGCAGATATTCCAATCATATACGGACCTGTGGGTGCATTTCCCTATAAAGTTTAATTAAAACAAAGCTGGAAAAATACTGAAAAGCTGTTAAAGTCGGGTGAAGTTCTCTATCATGAGCGATCATCCTGTCACCATTCAAAGAAACCTCTTTTACAGCCTACTACATCTCTTGCGATTTGGACTTTCAAGAGCTCAAGCAATATCTGAAATTACACGAGAGCCGGCAGAAATCATTGGTGCGCAAAATATAGATGAAGTAAGGTATGCTTCTAAAGCGTCACTTGTTGTATGGAGCGGAGATCCTTTTTCACTTGCAAGTTATCCCACCTTAGTTGTGGCAGAAGGAGACGTAGTGCGTGAGTCTAGATAAACTGATGAATAAATCTTTTTGTTAATAAGTTGTTGTGTATATCCTCAGACGTGTGTGTAGGGTTCTTTAGTGATGCTATGGTCCCTTCTATTTAGCATACTGTATACTCTCTTATGTGCCAGCATACTTGAAATTATGAAACCCATCCTCGTAAACATTTTCTTCAAAGATAGAATAATAAGCTTGTTTGATTCAAAGCCTGTCTGCAATTCAATAATGGTTAGACATATCTTGCCGGAAATAGGTTTCTCATAGGTTTGAATTGTGCGGCTGCTACTATTATTATTTCATCGTCCTGTACCTTTACCTGACTGCTAATACGCTCTTCTTGAAATGCTATACTTGCTAGTTTTGGCCGTTGTGACGTTTCAATTTTATCCTTCGATATATCGCAAAAGGCCCTCCCCCTGCATCGCTGGTAATAATTTTAGATAATACGTCAGACTACTCCTCATTAGCCCCATTGCCAACATATCACTACTAGGCTTTACGATGCCCTTCACGTATTGATCCTGGAAAGGATGATGCTATCTAAGCAAGATTGCGACGATTTAGTTTGATGCTTCCATAATTTCCCTTCTTTATAGGGATTCCTCTAACACCTCCACAATTCACGCCTGTTGGTCTAGCTTTAAATTCACCTAGATATCCCCAATTCCAATTTCAACTATCAGGATAGGTAACCTCAGTATGCCATCCAGTTGGGATCTCATATTCTTTTTCGCGATGACATATTCTAACAAACAGTAAACTATTTCAGCCATTATCGCAATGTATTACTAGATCTATTAATGAGGGAGACAAAATTGACTTTAAAAGTTACAGAAGCTTCGCTTGCTATAAGGAGAGCTAGGAGGTTTAGATCTATCTATCGATTAGGAATGCCTGCTGTATCTATCTTTTTGATCTTTTCATTGTCATATCCAACAAGCAATTTTGGTAATCTATTTGCTGAAGCTCAAAGCTCCGTTACTACCGTTCAAGATGAACAAAATGCTGATGGAGCTGTCCAGACTTTTCAAATAGATGGAGCAATAGGAAGCCTTGTTACTGATCTCCTAAATTCCACAATGAGGGAAAATGTGACCGACTCAACTACACCACTTTACGTGCTTGTCGGCAACTGGTCCATGGGTGTTGTCAATGGAGAACTAAATTATCTTCAAGTTGATTTCATAATGGCCCTTGAGAATGGCACACAAACGCAGCTATATTCTATTGCGAATTTAGAAAACATAGTGATACCATCCCCTGCACAAGACGCTGGATTCACTCCAGGACAGGAGATTTCAAGTAATTTAGTTTTGAGCCCTACAAATAATTATAGCCTTTCGCTATTTGGGGATGTCGATGTAATGACTGATGATACGGTAGAATGGCAAAATGTTCCTGTATCAATTAACATCTTTAATGGTAACACAATTAGCATTTTATTATATCCCTCAGAGACGGACAATCGTTTCAAAGGCCAACCAATCTATGGCGTAGTAATATGGATTCTTGACGCAAACAATGCACCCATTAAGCCCTCAATATGGGCTGCTGCAGCTACATAGAAAATTCTATGAGTTCCTGAGAAATATATAATATACATATGCACATACATAAAATTTTAGCAAAGGGGCTTTGACTTAGTATTATGCCCTAACTTACTTGCCAACACCATGCACATATGGGTTGTGATATCAAAACTATTCACAAAATTCTTTTACTGTTGTTGTTATGATATTGTGTTGCTATTATCACAGTACTGTTCTATTCTCCAATCATCTGCAGTACAATTTTGTGCTCCCTTGCTCTAGTATCCATCTCAACCGATACTATTTGCTGCCAAGTACCCAGCATCAAACCCTTATTTTTAATTGGCACCATAAGAGTCGGTCCTATCAACGACGCATGTACATGTGAGTGCCCATTTCCATCATGCCATGTATTGGTGTGTTCATATTCTATTTCACTTAGTATAATTCTAGTAACATTTTTGGGAAATCTTTCTTTAGGCCTGGCTCATACTCTATGGTTGTAACTATTGCAGTTGATGCTAGTACAAAATTACAACAATCCTATCTTGAAGCATGGTTGCCTTGATAGCTTCATCAATTTGGCGTGTGATGTCAATCATATCACTTTCACCATTTGAGCCTACAGTAATAGTCCTTGTATTAACTGACATTTCTATTACAACAAAAAAAATGACACCTTTATTTTTGCTTTATGATAAGCTAAGACCTTTTTGATGAGGCTCCAGTAACCTCGAACAAGAAATTTCTTATTAACTTGCAGTTCTCTTGTATTAGTCCAACCCACAATATATCTCTGGAACACCGACGAGATATGCAGGATCGGTTCAGGATTGCAGATAGTACCATCTCAGAGCGAAGGTCTCATGTTGACAGAAAAGTTATCCGCAAATATGCGTCGCCTCAGTTTCTCATCGCCTGACGGCTCATGCTGAAAGGTAATATTGTATTATTTACCGAAGAATGCCTTGACGTTTGGTCTATATAGATAGTAGATCACTACGCCCTGTATAATCATATTAATTATTGCTGCTACATTGCCAGCAGCAATTGAAGCAATGGTCACTATAATGCCTATGGCTAATAATATCAAAGTAATAGTCCAAGCCCATCCCTTGCCTTTCCACAAACCATAAGCCATAACCAAATATGCAACGCCT
>CAYWRR010000120.1:374-6960 GCA_964460425.1 uncultured Nitrososphaera sp. | reverse complement strand
AGTCGATTATCTTTGATCGTATCCTTGGAGAAAGAATTCGCAGCTCTTCTGCTTTCTTTGAAAAGAATTGATCTCTGAATCTTCTAAAATACACAACAAGATCTTTGCAGGTTTTTGGATGCAAGGTCCTTACATTCTGATAATAGTTAGACATATCTTCGAGATCGATATTTTGATAAAAGCTACCACAGTTATTTCCGTCCTCTAAAACAGTTCTTTGCCCACTCGATTGAGCATTGTGTACAAGATTTCCTATTTGTTTATCTTCTGTAATTTGGGGAAACCTACCTGCTATGAAAGCATGTACTAGTTCGTTGACACTATTAAATCCAAATAGCTTCAATCTCTGATTAAACACAGCAAGATCTTCGGGTTTTACTCTAGCAGTTAAGCTCTTTCTATTGTCTGTGCTATCCTTTGGTGAGTCGATTCGTGAGGAATTTCAGTAGTCTTTCTTTTGATACCTATCTTTTGTATGTTTGATATCATTTGGTAATAACAGAGAGATTCGACCTAATAAGTTTTCTGGTTTCCAGAAAACTTTCAATAAAACTATAGCTGTTTGAGTTGACCATTTATTCTTAATGGTCAACTAAATCGATAAAAAGTTGACCAATACGAAAGTAGTCCTGTTCATGTCAACCATGAAATAGTCAACTGTATGGTCAACTTCTTATAGTTAATTTTGTAAAATTATTGTCCAATTTGGTCAACATTTGATGCAATTTGAACTCAGAAAGAAGCGAGCATTTCTGTCGGAATAATTTAATGGACTGGGCGGGATTTGAACCCGCGACCTCTCGCTTGCGAAGCGAGCATTACTACCCCTGAACTACCAGCCCCCTTTAGCTATCCAGCTACCTAACAATTCCCAATATAAAACATCCAGATTGAGGAATAAGATATTATGATGGTGTACTAGGTAATGTATCAGGAGCTAGATGCAGAATTCCTGTGACCTCCTAATCATGAACGCTTCCGCCGTCATTCCTAGAGTAGGAATAATATATGATGCAAGTATAATGATTGAGGATGGCAAGATAAAGTCAGTTGCTAATTCTGCTAGCAATATTTCTGCCTCAAGAAAAATAGATGCGCGTGGAAAATACGTAATGCCTGGTGCGATCGACCCTCACGTGCATTATGGTGTCTACACTCCGATCAATCAAGCTGCGAGGACAGAGTCTAGGTCGGCTGCTGTAGGCGGCGTCACCACAATGATAAGGATGCTGAGGCTTTTTGACGACTATAGCAGCAATAGCAACATAACCAAACAATTGCGTGCAAGTAAAGGCAATCACTATATCGATTACTCTATCCACGCCTCTATTCTCCGGCCAGATCAGGTCAGGGATATTCCTTACCTGAAAGAGTTTGGCATTAGTTCAGTGAAAGTATACATGAACCTAGGCGCTGACCTCAATTGTATCCATATGGATCTGGAGCCAGACACCTATGGATTAAGGGATGGAATAGTCAACATGACAGATGAGTTAATGTCTTCGATAGTAAAGGAGGGTGCAAATGTGCATTCCACAATATTAGTACATGCAGAAAATCCTGTAGTTTGTTCTGAGCATATACACAAAGCGAAGGAAAAAAAAGGGATGGGCCATCTTGAGGCATGGTCTTATTGCAGGCCACCCTATTCTGAAGCGCAAAGTATTGCCAAGATCTCTGACCTTGGGAGAATTAGTGGTAGTGCCAACCTGTACTTTGTGCATGTCGGCTCAACTGCTTCAATTGACGCAATACTTGCCGAGAGGGAGAAGGGCCAATCAAATTACTACATTGAAACTTGCCCCCACTACTTGACACATACTACTGAGTTTGGCAACTTGATAGGTAAGGTGACGCCGCCAATACGTTCGAAAAGCGATCTACAGAGCATGTGGTCTGCCTTGCGAAACGGTATAGTCGATACAATTGGTACCGACCACGTTGCCAATCGACTTGAAATGAAAATAGGAAAAGGCGATATCTGGTCAGCTCTTTCTGGCTTTCCCGGCATAGCTACAATGCTGCCAGTGCTCTTGAGCAAAGGCGTGAACGAGAATAGAATCAGCATCGAGAGGGTCGCCGAAGTCACCAGCTACAACACGTCAAGGATATTTGGCCTATACCCAAAGAAAGGTACTATCCAGCCAGGCTCAGATGCAGACTTGACGATAGTTGACCTGGATCTTGAAAAGACTGTTACACCTGAGCTGCTCCAGTCATACTCTGATTATACCATTTACGATGGTTGGAAGTTATGTGGCTGGCCTGTCATGACGATTGTAAGAGGAAACATCATCATGGAAGACGGCCAGGTATACAACGAAGCACTTGGTCATGGAGAGTTTATTCCACGACCCGTTGCTGCTGTCACTCAGCAAGTTTAGCGCTGTCTTTTTCCGCTTAGCTTGTCTTCTATTTTTTGATAACTACACATATAGGCAACGAAGAGGAAGAAGAAGATGATGGCCTATGGCGGCGACGACCAGATATATATACATCGTAGAACCGATGATCTCTTAAAATATAATATATCTACATGCTGGCGATTGCGTTACGACTCACAACAATGTAAATGGGATGATGACTACTATCCCATTTACACACGAGATACAGCAGCCTATCAGATTATGGGACAATAAGAACGGTCTCACAAGAAAGAGTTGTTGATAATAGTAAAAATAATATCCTAAACAAGGTAACAAGGCAACAGGCCGGAATTCCAATAATGGGGAGACCACACCACTGACTGACGTTGTCTTCGAGATATATCTTCTTCTTCATAAAGCCAAACTGACTCGAATGTTTTCTCTCTCTTTAGAGCTTAGATGGTTTTTTTCATGAGCTACCTTGTTCCTTCTAAAAAGCTGACTGTACTAAAAAGCTGACTGTACTAAAACAAAACTGCAAAAATGTTCCAAAGCTATCAACATCATCATCAGCTTTACTGAAACGATATTGTCTCAAATGAGCCGTCGTTTTTGGCCTTGTAGTAAATGTCTGCCCTTCTTGTAAAGAGTCCTACTTCGAGTACCCCGGCAATATTCTTCAGCTCCACCTCCATCTTTTTCGGATCAAATATTGAAGGAAAATACGTATCCAAAATGAGATTTCCGTTTTCGGTCACAAGAGGGTAGCCCTTGTCAATTGTGCGAAGCACCGGCTGTCCCCCCATTTCTACCAGCTTCTTTGAGAGGACTGAGCGTGCCATTGGGTGTACTTCGATGGGCACCGATCGGCTGAAAGATTGCACAAACTTGGTGGCATCAGCTACTATTACTACTTTTTTTGCTGCAGAAATCAGGATTTTTTCTCGCAAGAGTGCTCCACCCCCTCCCTTTATCATATTGAATTTGCTATCTATCTGATCAGCACCATCAAATACGATGTCGGTATGCGGGATCCTATCTTCGTCGGCCATCTTGAGCGAGCTTTTTTCTGCCTCCAGTCTGATTTGTAGCGAAGTTGGTATAAATTCAATTGATTCTTTATCTGGAAGCTTAGCCATTTCCCTTACAATGAAGCCTACTGTGCTTCCACTACCTAATCCAACCACGTTGACACCTTTGGCAAGTTTGACTGCTTCTTTGGCCATCTTTTGAATTGAATCTTGCAATGACAATGGATAATCTCATCACCGCCTGTGGTGATTATATAATAATAAATAATAATTGCTGCTGCTGCTGCTGGAAAGGAAGGGATTGGACATGGAAGATTATTATTATTATTATTATTCCCGTCTCCAGGGTGCTGAATATAACCTTACGTCTCATGAAAGTTCATCTAGGCTTCAGTCCTTCCATAGTTTAGCGACTACAAGGCTGGCGGTAGATGTCCGGTACAATATAAAAAAAGCATCACTCCTTGTAAGTCTTCCTTAAGTCAAAGTGCGGTTGTCCGTTTATGCCAGGGTTAAGGTATCTGCTTGAGAGATATTTTGTGATGTCGCCAATGCCTGATACAAATGTTGCATCTCTATGCATGCGAGTTCTGCCTACAAGATCCGAAATGTCGTTGCCACCCTGATCCGGTTGGCCAACGATTTCGCAAAAAATGCTGGTTGGATGACATGTCGCCTGTATCTGGGTTCCCTTCTTAGTCCATCGCAACGTCCCAAGGTCTGAATCAATAGATTTCTCCCATGACGGGTCGTTTTCTACAAGCCATCTCGGGATTCTGTTATCGCTTTGCACCATCTTGACATCTGTTGTCAATCAATTTATTGCTTTTGTTTAAAACTTGAAGTATTGTTACCTTCTTCTACGTCCCTCAGAAATCTGTTATACTAATTCGTACACTAATATGCTATGCGTATGGTTGCTAGGACGAGAACAAACATAGTGGTTGAAATATAAAATCAAGACATAGCACCTTTTTCGGGTTCCCTAGATAGATAGATTGACCTTTTAACAGGAAGAAGAGAGCACACGCACACACGCGCGCACACAGGGGAAAGGAAGAAGATGCAAATCTCACCATACTGCCCAAAAAGGCTGGAAAGCTGACTGGTTGGCTGGCTGAAATGCCTTTATCCATCAATAATAATACTAATACTCTCATAGCAGGTCGTTTGGTGATTAAATGAAATCAAAATAGAGGCATACATCTTTCTTCTTCGATAGTAGAAAGAAGAAGAAAGATGTTATATACATAGACACAAAACGTAACAAAACTAACTTTGCTGTATAATATACCGTAATAACTGTTACGTATTATTTTCATAAATAAATAATGATTATAATAAATAACTAATGAGCACTAACCAGCAGCAGCAACAGCAGCAGGAACACTACGCTACTGTTGCTACTACTATTATTATTATGACGACTATAAATCTGACTTAACTTCATTCTTTCCTGTACGGCTCTATCCAGTTCTCTCTTGATTGTGATGATTTTTTGAGTAGTCATTATTGTCATACTTTCAGGTTTGCGTTCTGCCATCAAAAAAAGCAAATTTAGCTTTAGAATTTCTATGTGCTCCTCTAGCACTTTTATCGCCACCCCAAACTCTAAAGACATTGTTCTTCTTTTACTCCCCAATAACTCTAGATGTTTTCGTTTTAGAGTGATGTAAGTGTTTCGTCACTAATATAGGTGGAATAGCAGTCTGGCATATGCATTTTTCTTGAATGGTCCCGTGAATGTCACAAGCACCGCACAATATTATTTCACTCCTATTCTGGGGACTGTGGCTATTGGTACTGTTGCTGCCAATGATGTTGTTGTTGTGATTATTCTTGCTCTTCTTTCTTCTCGGGAATTGGTGGCAGTAGAGATAGTATTTTAATGAGAGTTACAGACTATCAAGTAAACCATCATGTGCTATTATCTATTTATCTAAGACTCCATCCTTTGCTACTGCAGTCCGGTATGCAAACAAAAGTTTATGAAATTTAGGATGTATCGCTAGTCTATTTTGCAGCAAGGAGAGTTTTAGTATGCGAAAGAATCTCCCGTGTTCTGCATTTGAAGATATATGCAAGACATACATGCGAAAAATGGGATATCCAAGTTTCTTTTCCTTCATTTTGGTTAGATGTGTTCATCATAATCTACACGCTCTTCTAAAGCTCCTTTCAAAGATCTAATTGTCTCAGGACTAGCGGCATCAACAAATATCTTATGAATGCAGAAATTTTTGTGTATGTCTAATATTTCGTGAATCATCTCTATAAAGTAAGGGTGTGCAAATTCATCTGCAAGGTGTGTACTTCATAATTAAGGCATTCTAAAATACTACGGCTAGTCTGTGCCAAAAAAGCCAATCATATCGAAACCCTCGTCTCCTTTTGATTTTATTTCCGCAAATGAAATTAGATGACTATCAGGATCTTCTATTACTGCGTGCTTCCCAAACGGCTCGTCCCTTAGCCTTTTGAAGGACGTGACATCTTTCTTCTGTAGCGGTTCGACTTGTTTCAAGGTCATTGATCATAAAGCCAACAAGCATGATCCCCTGTGAAGGTGGTTCTCGTCTTTTGCGAACAGGATTAAGCGCTAGAACTATTTCTCTGTTGAAGAACTCAGTCCAATCTTTAGACTGGCTCCTTTAGGAGCAATTTCAAAATGTCTCTGTAGAACCCGTGGAATTGTCCATGTCCGAAACGAGCAGCATTATAGTTCCAATATTGCCAAATGTCATGTCCTATGAAGTCCTCCTGTACCAATGTCCTCGCTACTAATTTTTTCTCTCTCTTTCCATATTTGTTGTTCTCAAGCAGTGGTTCCCTTCTACCCAATATATTGCCATTTGGGCTATGTCGGCTACACATTGGCAAGACATAGGATCAATTTCTTTTACTTAGGGGGTTGACTCGAAGCTTGCATGTGCGATATGGGCATTGCATCCCAGCCACTCTATGAAAGTGCAGCAAACTCCGCACCATTTCTCTCCTTCAAGGTGAGTACTGCAGGTCACCGTCTTGATAGTTTTGAAATCTTTGCATCTATTCTTGCAGAGACATATCATCATCCTCTTAAAAGCCATGTTAGGCACGGTGAAAGATTGTTAATTTAAGAAAGCATCTTTTTGCACTCCGCCCTTCTCTCCATTGAAAATTAAGATGATTTTTCTCCAAATGGCCTGT